>CAZZGV010000007.1:11200-19788 GCA_964654255.1 uncultured Legionella sp.
GAGTTTCTAAAAATATATTTCTCTAAAATTCAGCCTAAGCTGAATTTTTTCCTCAACTTGCCACTTATCACTTGCCACTCTTAACTATTTCTACTTGTCGTTTAAAGCAGCAATTCCTGGTAATGTTTTACCTTCTAGATATTCAAGAAATGCCCCGCCGCCTGTGGATATATAAGATATTTGGTCAGTTAAGTCATATTGATCAACAGCTGCCAATGTATCGCCTCCGCCAGCAATAGTAAACGCGTCACTATTGGCGATCGTAATGGCTAATGCGCGAGTTCCGTAAGAAAATTGTGGAAATTCAAACACCCCGACAGGCCCATTCCAGATGATGGTTTTTGCGTTATCTAAAATAGTGGTATAGCGAGACACAGTTTCAGGGCCGATGTCCATAATCATGTCATCATTAGCAACGTTGCTTAAAGGCTTATTATAAGCAGGGCAGGTTTCATTAAATGATTTACCCACGACGACATCGGATGGCAGCGGGAGCTGGCAACCTGATTTAGCTGCAAGGTCCATAATTTCACGGGCCTCGCCTAGTAGCGCATTTTCATATAACGATTTTCCTATTTCATGCCCCTGCGCTTTTAAAAACGTGTTAGCAATGCCTCCACCAGGAATAAGCACATCAACCATGCTTACCATTTGTTTAAGTAACGATAGTTTTGATGAAATTTTGGCGCCGCCAACAATGGCAACGATAGGCTTTTCTGGTTTTGTAAATACACGTTGCAATGCTTCAAGCTCACGAACAAGCAACGGACCTGCTACTGCAATAGGCGCATATGTTGCAACACCACATGTTGATGCATGAGCACGATGTGCTGTACCAAACGCATCCATAATAAATACATCGCATAATTTGGCAAGTTGTTTAGCTAATTTCTCGTGATTCGCTTTTTCGCCAACATTAAAACGTACATTCTCACAAACGACCAACTCACCTGGCTTTGCATCAACTCCATCAAGGTAGTTATTAGTAAAATGCACTGGATAGTTAAGGTTTGCAGCTAAGTAGGTTGCAATGGGTTCCAAAGAAAGGCGGTTATCGATTTTGCCTTCTTCGGGACGCCCTAAATGGGATAAAACAATAACCGCAGCGCCTTGTTCTAGAGCTGCACGCAACGTCGGTAGGGCGGCTTGCAAACGTTGATCGCTAGTAATGATCCCATCTTTAATGGGTACGTTTAAGTCTTCGCGAATTAAAACCCGTTTATGATAAAGATTAATATCGCTCATTTTGGCAAGCTTCATGATTTTTTTCCTTAAAGGTGCATCATATGGTGCGCCGTATCTAACATACGGTTAGAAAATCCCCATTCATTGTCATACCACGCTACAACTTTCACTAAGTTACCTAATACTTTTGTTTGTGTAGTATCAAATGTTGCAGAGGCAGGGTCGTGATTGAAGTCGATAGAAACTAGTGGTTCCTCGTTGACATGCAATATGTCACTTTGTGCTTGACGCATGATATTGTTTACTTCAATTACAGTTGTTGGTCGTTTGGCAGTAAATGTAAAATCAATCACAGAAACATTCAACGTTGGAACACGCATGGCAAAGCCATCTAATTTTCCAGCCAAATCCGGTAATACAAGTCCTAAGGCACTTGCTGCGCCAGTTTTGGTTGGGATAATCGACTGCGTAGCAGAGCGTGCACGATGTAGATCAGAATGACTGCCATCAAGTAGCATTTGATCTTTGGTGTAAGCATGAATTGTATTTAATAAGCCATGCTCTATACCAATCTGTTCATGCAGTGGTTTTACTACTGGTGCTAAACAATTGGTTGTACAGGATGCATTTGAAACAATTTGAAATGAATCTTGCAAGCTCATGTGATTTACGCCATACACAATCGTGGCATCACAATCTTTGCCGGGTGCTGAGATTAAAACTTTTTTAGCACCAGCTTTAATATGTTCCATGGCAGCGGCACGTTGAGTAAAGCGACCAGTGCATTCAAACACTAAATCAACATTTAAGGCTTGCCAGGGGAGATCACTAGGGTCACGCTGAGCGGTCACTTTGATCGCGTGTCCATTAACGATTAATTTATCACCGTCAACAGCTACCTCAAACGGAAAGCGCCCATGTGTAGAATCATAGCGCGTCAAATGTGCCGTTGTATTAATACCCGATAAATCATTAATGGCGACGATATCAAAATCATGTTGACGATTATATTCGAAAATAGACCTTAAAATGCAGCGCCCTATGCGCCCATAGCCATTAATTGCTACACGTATTGCCATACTACCTCTCCGAATTACTCAAACAAAGCGAGCAGGGTTTCCACTGTATTTTCAACAGTTAACCCTAGATAATGATAAATATCCGTCGCTGGTGCTGAAGCACCATAACGGTCAATGCCAATGACAGCTCCATCCATACCTACAAAGCGATACCAATAACCAGTGGCCGCAGCTTCAATTGCAATGCGTTTGCGTACCGCATTAGGTAAGACGTGCTCTTGGTACGCGGCATCTTGGTTAAGAAAACGCTCAGCACACGGCATCGATACAACACGCACGTGCATGCCTTGTGTTTTGACTTGAATTGCAGCGGCAAGTGCTATTTGTACTTCTGAACCTGTAGCTATCAAAATTGCATCTGGGGCTTGGTCAGAATCGTATAAGACATAGCCCCCACGTTTAATTAGCTCACATGATTCAGCAGAATGGGGTAATGCGGGTAAATTTTGCCGTGATAAAAGTAAACTAGATGGGCCAGTATGATGTTCAATGGCTTGTTGCCAAGCAACAGCTGTTTCTGCTAGATCCGCAGGACGCCAAACGTGCATATTGGGTGTCATGCGTAACATCGCCGCTTGTTCGATAGGTTGGTGGGTTGGGCCATCTTCACCTAAACCGATAGAGTCATGTGTATAAATAAAAATAACGCGTTGCTTCATAAGTGCACACAAGCGTAACGCATTACGAGCATAGTCTGCAAAAACTAAAAATGTACCGCCACAAGGAATAAAGCCGCCATGCAGCGCAATCCCATTCATAATGGCCGACATCGCAAATTCCCGCACACCATAATGCAAGTAATTACCGTTGAATTGATTGTGGCTTATGGCTTTGGTGCCGGACCAATCGGTGTTGTTTGAGCCCGTTAAATCAGCAGAACCACCCAGCAATTCTGGTAGTCGGGTGGCATAAGCTTCTATGCATTGCTGTGAGGCTTTGCGTGTTGCGACTGCTTTGTTGCTTTGTGTGCATTCTTGAATAAACGCATCTGAGAGCGTTGCCCAATCATCTGGTAAATCACCGTTGATGCGTCTTAAAAACTCAACATAATCATTTGGATGTTGGTCTTTATAGTCTTGGCAATTATCTAACCAACATTGCTCGTCATGTATACCTTGTTCTAGATGATTCCATGCTGCATAAATATGGTCTGGTATAACAAAGGGTTCGTAAGGCCAATTAAAGCGTTTGCGCAGTTGAGCGATATCGTCAGTTCCTAATGGCGCGCCGTGTGTTTTTTCACTACCGGCAATCGATGAGCCATATCCTATAATTGTTTTGCAAATAATCAATGTAGGTTTTGCAGATTCTTGGCGAGCGCTGATGATGGCATTTTCAATGGCTTTAAAATCATGGCCATCAATGGCTTCAATCACGTGCCAATTGTAAGCTTTAAAACGGGTAGCAGTGTCGTCTGTAAACCACGATGAAACGTTGCCATCGATTGAAATACCATTGTCATCGTAAAAGACAATTAATTTATTTAAGCCTAAGGTGCCTGCATAGGAGCATGCTTCATGAGAAATACCTTCCATCAAGCAGCCATCACCAACAAAGGCATACGTGTAATGATCTACGATTGCTGTGTCGGTTGTATTAAATTGCGCGGCTAACGCTTTTTCAGCAATAGCCATCCCCACTGCGTTAGCAAGGCCTTGACCTAATGGCCCAGTTGTTGTTTCTACGCCGGGCGTTTCACCGAACTCTGGATGCCCCGGCGTTTTTGAATGCAATTGACGAAAGTTTTTTAGTTCGTTAATGTCAAGGGCATAGCCACTTAAGTGTAAAAGCGAATACAGCAACATGGAACCATGGCCATTCGATAAAACAAAGCGGTCGCGATTAAACCATAATGGGTTTTTAGGATTGTGTTTTAGAAATTTTTTCCATAAAACGGTGGCAATATCAGCCATGCCTAATGGCATACCGGGATGCCCCGACTGGGCTTGCTCAACGGCATCAATACTTAAAAAACGGATGGCGTGGGCTAATTCTCTGGAAAAGCTCATGGGCTCTTACTTGGGTTGTCAATGGGGTGACTATTGTCTCTCAGAAGCCTCAATTCGGCAAGTTGATTGGTATGCTCAAAATATACACCATTGAGAAATATTTTACTTTTTGTCCATTTTATAGGATAATTATACAGCTTAATTTACTTTTTAACGCTTATGCTAGCCATCTTTAGAGAATTTCAAAATTATAATATAGCCTTTCCTTCAGATTATGAAGAGGGGATGGCTGAGCGTATTTTATTGTCTGAATCAGTTAATATGGCTAAACTGATAAAAGATCATCGATGGCTTGCAATAGAATATAGTGCTTATTGCGCACAGTTGATGGATGATTTAAAAACAAAACGTTCTATTAATGCTGAAGCTGAGGTTGAGCTGACGAAGCGAATAGAAGCGGCATTGATGATGGCCGAATTGTTAGAGCGCATTTACAGCGATTATCTACACGAGACGGGTGAACTAGCCTCTCTTCACAATGCCCAAAGTGAATATCGTAAAATGCTACAGGAGCGAGGAATTAACGTTTTCTCGGTTGAGAAAACAAGCCCCTCTTCTGTTAGTCGGATCATTCACGATCAAATCTCATCTGCTAATCGAATTCGGCTGTTTGCGGTTCGTTTAAGACGTGCATTTATTACATCTGCTGCCGTGTTGACTCATTTTGAGCAATATTGTGATTGGATCAATTGGATGGATGAATGTACGGCGCCTGTTGTTGCTTATTTAGCATGGCTGGTCCTTCTTCCTCGATTATTAAAAAATATATTTATACTTGGTAAGCATCTTATCCCTGCTTCTTTATGGATGAGTGACGAGGAGATGACGCTAGATACCTCGGTTCGGTTCGCTGCACAATTGGAGCGTCATTGGTTTGAGCTTGCCAATGATATTATGACGGTTGGCGTAGGGTTATTGAATTGTTTTGTATTGACAGGAGCCGCGAGTGTTTATTTAGGCTTTTCTTTATTAGCATTTGATGTTGCACTAGCTTCTTGGCGTGCTCACTATGAATTAACAAGGCTTCGAGAAATAGAGAAGACCTATTTAGACATGGGAAATAAAACGCCTTCAGATTTGTATTATTTAAGTTATTTGCAAAAGCGTATTTGCTATGAGGAATTACGACATCAAGCGGCTGTTGCTAACACCGTTCTACTATTACTGTCTGCGTCATTATCACTCTCAATTATTGCATTTAATGTAGTATTGCCCCTTATTGGTGCAGTATTAGCTGTGTTGACTACAATCGCTAATATTATTGCAACGGAACAGATCGAACGTTATAAAGTTGACTACTATAAATTAGATGATAAGGTGACTTATGTGGCGCGTCCTAGTTCTTTAGTGGCTAATAGCATGTTTCCTCCAGTTCCTGAGACAGATGGCAAAAGTTCGCGTGGCTTGTATGATTCTGTTTTGGAATTATTGCCTGCAATGGATTCAACTGAAATAGACTCGTCCGATGACAGGATTTTGAACTTGTTAAACTCCGTAGCATAGATAATGCATTCTGTGACAGCTTTATAAATTAAAGCATGAATCGCGTTACTAACTTAGCGTTATATCTAAATTCAATGATATGCTAGCGCTTTTTAGATAATGGAGAAATCATGGCGGATATTTCTTTACCACAATTTAATCACATTGATATCGATACCTATGTAACACGCCTTGATGCATTGTTAACGACCAATTTGCAAAAAATAGACGATATTCTAGCGAAAAATGCCATCCCTAGTTGGGAAAGCCTTATGCAGCCCTTGGATGATATGGAAGATGCTCTTGAGCAATTTTGGTCGCCATTTGCTCATTTGCACGCTGTAGTGAATTCACCAGAGTTGCGTCGTTGTTACCAAGCCTGCTTACCTAAATTATCCGCATATGAATCTGCCATAGGCCAAAATCAGGCCTTGTACGATGCAATTCATTCCTTGGATAAAACAACGTTAAATCAAACACAATCTAAAATTTTAGATGATACCTTACGTGATTTTGAATTGTCTGGTGTTGCGCTACCGACCACTGATAAGCAACGATTTGAGGCGATTCAAGCGCGGTTGTCAGAGTTATCTAATCAGTATGAAAACAATGTACTTGATGCGTCGCAAGATTTTAATTTACATATTACTGATGCCAATCGCTTAGCGGGGCTACCGGAGCATGCGCTTGATACAGCACGCGTGTTAGCTGAAGAAAAGGGTTTGCTTGGTTGGGTTTTAAACCTTGAAATCCCATGTTATCTTGCTGTCATCACCTACGCAGATGATCGCACATTGCGGGAAGAAATATACAAAGCATATGTTACGCGCGCCTCTGATCAAGGGCCTTCTGCAGGGAAATTCGACAACACAGCCGTGATGGATGAAATGCTAGCCTTGCGGCATGAAAAAGCCAACCTTCTAGGTTTTGCTAATTATGCAGAGTTATCTCTTGCAACAAAAATGGCTGATTCTACTGAACAAGTCGTGCAATTTTTAGCTGATTTAAGCAAACGTGGACATCCTCAAGCAGTATTGGAGTTTGGCCGTTTACAGGCATTTGCTCAGGAAATATATGGCATCAATGAGCTTGCGCCGTGGGATATTGCCTATATGTCTGAGAAAAAAATGCAAATGCGTTATGCCATATCACAAGAAGAGCTCAGACCATTTTTCCCGTTGCCAAGAGTGATGAAAGGGTTATTTGCTATTATTCACAAGCTTTATGGAATGACCATGGAAGAGGTTAAAGGGCTTGAAACGTGGCATCCCGATGTGACCTGTTATTGTGTGAAAGATAGTGACAATAATATACGCGGCTATATCTATACGGATCTTTTTGCTCGCCAAAATAAACGTGGTGGTGCCTGGATGGATTCTTGCAGAACCCGACGTAAGCTGTCAGATGGCAGCGTTCAATCGCCTATTGCAACGTTAACATGTAATTTTGCAAAACCAGCAGCGAACAAGCCGCCGACCTTATCACATGACGAAGTACTAACGTTATTTCATGAATTTGGTCATTGTTTTCATCATATTTTAACCCAGGTTGATTATATGAGTGCCTCAGGTATCCATGGTGTTGAATGGGATGCAGTTGAGCTTCCTAGCCAGTTTTTTGAAAACTGGTGCTGGGAAAAAGAAGCGTTACAGCTGTTAACTGCCCATGTTGATAATGGACAGGCATTGCCAGATGAGTTATTTAATAAATTGCTCGCTGCAAAAAATTTCCAGTCAGCCATGGTGATGATGCGACAACTCGAGTTCTCGCTTTTTGATTTTCGTATTCACAGAGACTATAAAAAGCAACAGCCCGCGCTTATTGCTGCAATTCTTGCTGATGTGCGCAAATCAACAACAGTCGTGCCGATTGCTCCTTACAACCGTTTTCAGCATAGCTTTAGTCATATATTTGCTGGTGGCTATGCAGCAGGTTATTACAGTTATAAATGGGCGGAGGTTCTTTCTAGTGATGCATTTTCTCGCTTTGAAGAAGAGGGGGTTTTTAACCCGAAAACAGGCCGTGATTTCTTACATACTGTCCTTGAAATTGGCGGTTCTAAAACTGCGACAGATATATTTGTCAGCTTCAGAGGGCGTATGCCTACGCCGGATGCATTGTTACGACATAACAATATCAATTGATTGCAGCGATATTGGCGCCCCAATTTATAAAAAATTACAGGCTCCAATATCTAGCGTGTATTGAGACATGGACCAAGATACCTTCATAAGGAAAGACAGATATGAGCGATCAAACAAATGTATATACCATTCCATTACAAACAATTGATGGCAAAACAACTACGTTGCAACCCTATCAAGGCAAGGTGATGCTAATTGTAAATGTCGCTAGTCGCTGCGGCTTTACCCCACAATATACCGATTTAGAAACCTTGTATCAGGATTATAAACAGCGAGGATTGGTTGTGTTAGGATTTCCTTGCGATCAATTCATGCACCAAGAGCCAGGTAATAACACGGAGATTAAAGCGTTTGCTGAAAGCTGTTTTCGCGTAACGTTTCCATTGTTTGCAAAAATAGATGTAAAAGGTCCAAATCAAGCACCATTATATACTTATCTAGCCAAACATATTGAAAAGAAACCTTTAAAATTTATTCCCTGGAATTTCACTAAAATAGTAGTTAATGCTGAAGGCCGCGTGTTGCGTCGATATCTGCCCATTACCTCGTTTAAAACCATCCGCAAAGAGCTAGAAAATTTGCTTCCAGATTAGACCACAGAGATCGTTTTAGCTTATTCTATGTTATACTATAGGTGTACACATATGGGGGCGACCTGGCTTCGACGTGGGTTGCGAAACTTGAGGTGC
>CAZZGV010000008.1:0-19685 GCA_964654255.1 uncultured Legionella sp.
GAACAGATAAATTTTTAGCCACTACCAATTGAGCAACTTGGTATTGCTGATGCTCCTCCAACATCAACAAACAGCGCGCATGGCCCATGTCCAAGTCACCATTTTCTAGCATACGCCTAACATCACTACATAAATTCAATAAACGCAAATAGTTACTAACTGCTGCGCGTGATTTACACAATAACTCGGCAATTTGTTGGTGAGTTAACGCAAATTCTGTGGTTAAACGATGCATAGCACGCGCTTGATCCATCGCATTCAAATCTTCACGCTGTAAGTTTTCAACCAAGGCAATAGCCATGGCTGTTTCATCATCAACTTGACGCACGATGACCGGGACTTCCGTCATATTTGCCAATCGACAAGCGCGCCAGCGCCGTTCACCAGCGATAATTTCATAGCGTCCGGGAGAAATTTCACGCACCACTAGGGGCTGCAATAATCCTTGTTTTTTAATCGACTCAGCCAACTCAACCAAGCCTGCCTCATCAATGTCACCACGAGGCTGGTATTTGCCAGGCTGCAGACTATCTATAGCAAGTTTAAATTGCTGTTGCTCATCATTTTTTTCTGCAACCGGTACAGCAATGTCCGTATGGCTCAACAATGCTGATAAATTACGCCCCAAACCACCTCGTTTTACGACCATACATTACCTCAACTAGTCACTGTTTGTTTGCCTATAACTTCAGACGCTAACACCATATAAGCGGCTGCTCCAGGCGATGATTTATCATATTGCAATGCAGGCAAACCATGGCTAGGTGCTTCTGCTAAGCGTACGTTCCTAGGGACCACGGTGCGATATACTTTATGATTGAAATGCTCTAATAATTGTTTAGACACATCCGAACTTAAACGGTTCCGCCCATCATACATCGTACGCAGTACACCTTCGAGCTGCAAGCGTGGATTCACAGAGCGATGCACTTGATCTATAGTTGATAATAATGCCGCCAAACCTTCTAAAGCAAAATATTCACATTGCATAGGAATCAATACAGAATCGGCAGCAACTAACGCATTAATCGTCAGTGTATTTAACGCAGGCGGACAATCAATCAAAATATAATCATAAACCGTCTGTAATGGCTGCAGTGCTTTAAATAAAAACGTTTCGCGATGTTGTTGCTCCATTAAACTTACTTCTGCAACCGTCAAATCTCCGTTCGCGGGCATTAGATCAAAATTAGGGCTAATTGACAAACACGCTTGCTCGGCTAAACAATCGCGCAGCAAAACATCATTGGTGGTATGAATCAGGGTATTTTTATCGACACCGCAACCCATGGTCGCATTGCCTTGAGGATCTAAATCAATCAGTAAAACTTGGCAGTGGTGAGCAGCTAATGAAGCTGCTAAGTTAACAGCGGTGGTTGTTTTACCTACACCACCTTTTTGATTAGCAACGGCTATGATTTTTGCCATGATTATTTTTCCTAAAATGTCCATTTTATTGCTGGGGGTAGATCAATTGAACTGGTGAGGGAAAACTCCCCTTATCCGTCGCTTTGCGACACCTTCCCCCTGCGGGGAGAAAGGATACTCGTTCTAAACTAGTTATTGTTTTCTATAATAATACAGCATCGATCGCCTTCTATACCAGGAACCGTGTACGCTTCGACACGGTAGGGATAAGCAAGGCCTGCTAATTCTGCTTCAGGATATCGCCCTTTCATCGCCAACCAAAGCCCTTTTTTTACAATTAAATGTTTCGTCCAGCTTATCATCTGCTGGAGCTCACTAAACGCACGGCTGGTTACTGTATCAAAACCTTGCGTTGGGTGGTAGTTTTCTACGCGAGTCTGCACAGCATCAACATTATCTAATGACAATACACGTTTTACTTCGTGTAAAAAACGAATTTTTTTTCCATTGCTATCTAGTAATACAACGTTTAATTCAGGTTTTGCTATTGCCAAAAGAAGACCAGGAAGACCTGCGCCACTACCAACGTCTAACAAGCGTTGACCGTTGACCCAAGGCAAAATAGCAAGGCTATCTAAAATATGACGGCTCACCATCGTATCTACATCACGTACTGCTGTTAAATTATAAGCACGATTCCATTTATCTAATAAATACAGGTATTGCAATAATGGTTCGATAGGAGTATTGCATCCCAATTGATGCAAGCCTTGTTCTAACTGCTGCTCATACGTCATGCCATTAACCGTTGTCGTTTCAAATGCACCAATAGTAATGACAACGCTGCAGGCGTTACACCAGAAATACGCCCCGCTTGTGCAATAGTTGCGGGCTTCACTTTGGTTAGCTTTTGAATCACTTCTATCGACAAGCCTGATACTTGCTGGTAGTCCAGTGTGTCTGGGATCTGTGTATTTTCAGATTTCAACATGCGCGCAATATCTGATTGTTGTCGTTGAATATAACCTGCGTATTTACTTTGAATTTCGACTTGTAAGGCAACCGCTTCATCTAAAAAAGGCAAATCTAAGCCATTAACTGCTTGTAAATGTTGATAAGTAATTTCTGGGCGCTTTAATAAATCAGTGGCACGACAATCATGCAATAAAGGCGCCTCAAGAACATCTTTTAATTGTTCGTTATGCGCAACTCGCACCCACGTATCATGGAGTTGCTGATTAGTTTTTTCAATGGCCTCACGTTTTTCACAAAATGCTTGCCAACGCGTTTCACCGACTAATCCCAGCTCACGCCCTTTTTCTGTAAGACGTAGATCAGCATTATCTTCTCGCAATAATAATCGATACTCAGCACGTGACGTAAACATGCGATAAGGTTCTTGTGTACCACAGGTAATAAGATCATCAACAAGAACACCCATGTAAGCCTCATCACGACGCGGGCTCCATAACGGCTTGTCGTTCACATATAAAACAGCATTCATACCAGCCATTAAACCCTGTGCTGCTGCTTCTTCATATCCTGTTGTGCCATTAATTTGTCCAGCAAAAAATAAATTAGACAACGGCTTGGTTTGTAAAAAGGGGGTTAATCCACGTGGATCAAAATAATCATATTCAATCGCATAACCAGGACGTGTAATATGCGCATTCTCGAAGCCCTTGATAGTGCGAACAAACTGTACTTGCACATCAAACGGCAAACTCGTAGAAATACCATTAGGATAAATCTCATCCGTAGTTAAACCTTCTGGCTCAACAAAAATTTGATGAGACAGCTTATCAGCAAAACGCACCACTTTGTCTTCAATAGACGGACAATATCGGGGGCCAATACCTTCAATAGCACCCGCATACATAGGCGATTGATGCAGATTTTCACGAATAATATCGTGCGTTTCAGCTGTTGTATGTGTGATATGACAAGCAACTTGCTCAGGATGCTGCGACAGATGACCAAGGTATGAAAAAACAGGCAAAGGTGTGTCACCTGGCTGAATATTCATTTGGCTGTAATCTAGTGAACGACCATCAATGCGTGGTGGCGTGCCCGTTTTCAAACGCCCCACAGGCAACGCTAATTCACGTAGACGATGTGCCAAAGCAATAGCAGGAGGGTCGCCCGCACGTCCTCCAGCATATTGATTCGTACCTACGTGTATTTTGCCACCTAGAAACGTACCAACAGTTAAAACTACCGCGTGCGCGCGTAATGTTAAACCCATCTGTGTAACAACACCGACAACACGTTCACCTTCAACAAGTAAATCATCTACTGCTTGTTGGAAAAGCGTTAAATTAGGTTGCGTTTGTAATTGTTGTCGAATAGCTTGTCGATACAGGACGCGATCAGCTTGTGCGCGAGTTGCACGAACGGCGGGGCCTTTAGATGCATTTAAAATACGAAATTGAATACCAGCAAAATCAGCAGCAACAGCCATGGCACCATCAAGCGCGTCTATTTCTTTTACTAAATGCCCTTTACCAATACCACCAATCGCAGGATTGCATGACATTTGCCCTAACAAATCCATATTATGGGTTAGCAGCAATGTATCGGCGCCCATGCGTGCAGCCGCCAGGGCTGCCTCTGTACCAGCATGACCGCCACCAACAACGATGACATCATAGTAATTATTAAGATTCATAATAGATGCTTCAGACCACAAAAAGTGCAATTATACACTTTTTTGGCAATATACCCAAGACGTTGATACGTCATCGGACGTTAGGAGAGTCAAAATTAAATTAGGGCACGATGACGTAATTTTGCCCTGTACTTTCATCGCATGTCGTTATTTAGCAGGCTCAGGGCTTCCTGACAGATCATCGATGGGTGGCGGTAGTTGTTTACCGGCTTTGCTTTTAGAAAAAAAGCTTGGCAAATCATCCATAGTGCGGCCTGCTTTTTGTTCAAACGCACGATAAGCCTCGTCATCGAATGTTTCTGGGCGTGTGCCTTTCTCTGGCGCAGCAGCCATATAAAATTTATCGAATTTCAATAAAAGAGCCAAACATGCTGCCGCCAAGACAGGAACACCAGCACTCAGTGGTAAGAAAATCAGCGAGCCAACGACCAATGGCGGTACTGCTAATCTAAGAATAACGCCATGTATAAATTCTATTTTTTGAAACTGTGCCAATTCCTTTTGATAATCGAATTCCGCTCGCAACTGAAGCATATCTAGATACAATAATTTTTTAACATCAGGATCGGTTTCTGTTGCAAATTCTTTCATAAGGCCTTTTTCAAGATCACCTATTGCTTGTTTCGCTAACTCAGCCGATTCATTAGACTTCACGACATACAGGTAATTACCCACAGAGTCATTAATCAAAGAAAAAAGAAAACACAATGCCGTTCCACCAACACTCAAAACAGACGTCATTACTGGCGTGAGTGCTACAGTAGGTGGAAGCAAGAAACAGCAAACGGTGACAAATGCCAATGTTAATCCAATCGCATAAGTCAAATCTTTTATGAGACGATACGTTTTGTGCTTCCATTCAAATTCACAACGTACCTGAGCTTTCTCAAGCGTTTTTAATTGCGCGCGCAATGTATCTTTTTCCATTAGAGTTTTATCGACTTGATTAATTTGCCCATTTATAGCGGCTATATCAAGAGCGTATCTCTCCATTGTTGTTCTGTGTTGTGCGTGTTCTTCTAAATAGACAAAACCACTGACGACCACATCCATCAACAGCAAACCCGTAGTGGCCACATTGCCATAATAACCCAGCACACCTGTACCTGTGAGCCAGAAAAAGCACGCCATATTCCCAAGCCCCCAAACAAAATCATTTAGGATAGAGAATTTACGTAGATCAACATGCGCTTTAAATCGCTGCCAAGAGCTTGCCTCAAGCGAAAGCTCTCGTTCATTCATCCACCAGCTACCACGAAGGGTATGCTTGGCCACCATCAGAAGCTCAAGAGCAGAGTTAGTAAGGTAGAGACCAAAACTTAAAAACCCACCAACTGGAGCTATGGTTGTCAGGGTATTAAGAGCTTGCTGGCGACGAGTAAAATAATCAGAAAGCAAACCAATCCATGCTTGAATCCAGCCGTTACCCCACACCCAATAGAGGCGTGGTGCGTTAATTGTATTTCGTCCATCCTTAGCAAGTACCGTGATCCCTTCCTGCTGCCACTCTTTAACAGCACCCGATTTTCCTGACGTAATTGCATCAATTCCATCTCGTAGAACTGGAGGAATAATAGTTAAACCTAAATAAGCTAAATGTCCTTTGTTATCCACGTGCTGTGCATGTGTTCGCTCTGCGCTTGGCGCTAAGTAAGGCTGCAATTTATAGATTAAATCAGCACACAACTGCATTTTATCACTATATTTTTTTAAATCCTCACGTCGGCTCTCGGCCGCATCAAGACCTAAGTCTGCATTGAGTTGATATTGGGCTGCCGTAATGTAAAAAGCGAACAACAATTCTTCTTCAAGAGCTTGTCGTTGCGCAGGTGTTTTCGACTGAAACGACACGGGATCTGTTTCAGAGAGCATGTTGCTATAAAAATCAAATGAAATAGGTATTACTTTTCGAGCTTTAAATAGCTGATTAATATCAAGCGCTAATTTTTCACCAGAATGATATGATCTATAAAATAATGCGCGGACAGCCGCTTTTTGTTCCATATTATTGAGGGAACCAAATGACGTACTATCTAATATGCTATCTCTAGGCATGGCGCACCTTTATAAAATTGTTCGTAAAATAATCACCCTGATCAAAAAGAACAAGATGTTCTATTTTATAACACACAACCAATTTGTCAAACAAGGTCAAGCCCACAATCTTTACGCTTTAATAACAATCTTTACTTAAGTTGGAGGTTGAAAAGAGAATTTTGGGAGAACATTAGAATGGAGGTGCTAATAAAACAATCCAGCCCAGTGTTTCAATTGAACACCGAACTAGATTGTTAACGTTGATCTTAACGACAAAGGTGAGAACAAGAGTCACTTACAGGTGAGCTCGTCCTGCTCTATTTCTGTTTTACGCTGATAAATATCATCAAACCGCGTTATATCATCCTCACCTAAGTAACTACCGCTTTGAACTTCTATAACATATAAAGGTTCACTGCCAGGATTACTCAACCGATGCCGGGTTTTTTCAGGTATATATGTTGATTGGTTCATGGTTAAACGTAACACTTGCGTGTCATTCACAACTTCAGCTTCGCCACTAACAACCACCCAATGCTCTGCACGATATTGGTGCATCTGCAACGACAATTTTGCACCGGGCTTCACCATTAATCGCTTTACTTTAAACGTTGGGCCTTCTGCCAAAACTTCATAGTGCCCCCAGGGGCGCGCGGCACGTTGATGCTCATGGGCTAATTGCCCGTGTTCGTTACCCAATGCATTAACAATTTCTTTAACTTGCTGCGAATATCGTTTATCAGCAACCAATACTGCATCAGCCGTAACAACAATAATTTGATCTTGAATACCAAGCGTAGTAACCAATGTTTCTTCGCTGCTGATCAAACAATTATGGCTATCTTTAGCAATGACCTTGCCATGCAACGCATTACCATTTTGATCTAGCTGATTGGCTTCTGCCACCGATGTCCAGCACCCGAGATCACTCCATTGCATATTCACCGGAATAACGGCTGCTTTATTGGTTTTTTCCATAACCGCATAATCAATTGAATCGTCACGGCATAATGAAAATGCTTCTTCATCAAGGCGTAAATAATCCTGGTGATGATGAGCATTGGCTACGGCACGTTCGCTATGATTATAAATATCTGGCGCATGTTGTTTTAATTCATTTAAATAAGTCCCAGCACGGCATACAAACATACCACTGTTCCAGTAATAGTTCCTGCTAGCGATAAATTCTTCTGCTGTTTTTGCATCCGGTTTTTCACGAAAACTACCAACAGCAAGGACATTTCCGGCCAAAGGGCGCGCAGCTTCAATATATCCATACCCTGTTTTAGGAGCAGCAGGTTGAATACCAAAGGTGACTAATGCATCATCAGTTGCCGCGAATTCCGCGCCCTCAAGCATTGCTGCGTGCCAAGCGTTGTCATCAGCAATCCAATGATCTGAAGGCAGAATCAGCATAACCGCATCGGGACCTGCAATGGATGAAATGTAATGAGCAGCACTAGCAATAGCCGGTGCCGTATTACGCGCACACGGTTCTAATAAATAAGTAATCTTCCCTGCGTATGCCTGTAATTGCTCTTGGCAAAGAAAATAATGCGCCTCATTGCTGACAACTAACGTATTCGCTGCATGGGGTAACATAACCGCACGCTGCATTGTTTGTTGCAACAGCGAAGTTTCGCCTTGTAAACGCAAAAATTGCTTGGGAAAATTTTTGCGGGATAAAGGCCAAAGTCGAGTGCCAGAGCCACCCGCGAGAACTACAGGAAAAAATAAAGCCGTCATTACTATCCATCCAATGGCATAATTGGGCAGCATTTTAGCAGTAGTAGGCTTTGAATATCAATCTAGCACGAGGTTCAATTAAAGTACGGAACTGGATTGCTGTAACATTTGTACTTTTTTTGTTTGATTTGCTCATATTAATCTGTTAATAAAGCAATTAAAGCTATTCTTTGGGGGGTACTGTGAAAAAAGCGGTCATTTTATTATCAGGAGGCCTTGATTCCGTCACTTGTTTGGCGATGGCAAAAGACCAAGGTTTTGACTGTTATGCACTAAGTTTTGCCTACGGACAACGCCACGCTTACGAATTAACCGCTGCGCGGACGATTGCTCAAACGATGGGTGTGATTGATCATCGCATTGTCAATTTAGACATCGGCCAATTTGGTACTTCTGCCCTTACTGATCCCACCATCGCCGTTCCTAGTTACGCAGGTGCTCATCATATACCAGTTACCTACGTGCCTGCGCGTAATACAGTGTTTTTATCAATTGCCTTGGGGCTGGCGGAAAGTATTGGTGCTTATGATATTTTCATTGGCGCGAATGTTGTGGATTATTCCGGCTATCCTGACTGCCGTCCGGAGTTTATACAGGCGTTTCAAGCATTAGCGAACGTGGCCACTAAAACTGGGGTCGAAGGTCATCAATTTACAATTCAAGCACCACTGCTGCATTTATCTAAAGCCGAGATCATAAAAGCAGGGATGGCACTTGGTATTGATTATGAACTGACCGTGTCTTGCTACCAGTTGGATGATAAGGGGGCTGCCTGCGGACATTGTGATAGTTGTGTGCTACGGCAGCGTGGATTTAAAGAAGCAAAGGTTGCAGATCCAACTCGCTATCAATAAATAAACCTAATTTTTGCCTTTATGATCAAAATATATTCACATAAAAATGATGTCTTGGCTGCATATTATAGTGATGTTGACGCAGCAAGCGTAATCAAACTTAAAAACAACAGCACAAGCACAACTTGGCTTGATGAAACTACATCGTTTATCCCCTCCAACTATTCAGAGGTAGGTAGGTACAACCCTACACTCTTCATAAATCCAAAAGGGCCTGTGGTAAACAGTTTTTATGATGAAATTAATTTTACGTCAGATCAAGACGATGAGTTACAAAGCATTGTTCAACAATGGCATCTATAAACGGTTTTTCCCATCAAAAAACGCAGCCCAGGCTGCGTTTTTTATTCCCCCCAAGATTGCAATAAACCACTATCCAAATCAAATAAATCCAGCACACGCGCAACACTGTCATTGACGATATCTTCGATAGTTTTGGGGTTATGATAAAAAGCCGGAACCGGCGGGCAAATAATGCCTCCCATTTGCGTAATATTTACCATATTTTGCAAATGAGCAAGATGCAACGGGGATTCTCGCGGCATTAACACCAAACGCCGTCGCTCTTTCAATACCACATCAGCAGCGCGAGTTAATAAATTACCGCCAATTCCATGTGCGATTTCACCTAATGTTTTCATAGAGCAAGGGGCGATAATCATACCCATGGTCTTAAATGAACCACTGGCAATCGATGCAGCTATGTCATTGTAAGGATGATATACATCCGCTAGCGCTTTAAGCTCACTAGCACTCATGGTTGTTTCATGGGCGCGGGTTAATTGGGACGCTTTGCTAATCACCAAGTGCGTTTCCACAGATAATGACTGCAAAACTTCCAAAAGACGTATACCATAAACGATGCCTGACGCGCCGCTAATACCAATAATAAGACGTGGCTTACTCATAAAATTATACCTTTAAATCAGCCAATGATGCATTCCACACACCCGTCATTGCGAGCGTTAGCGAAGCAACGGCGTGGAGCAAATAACCGTTAAACACTCATGATATTGCTCTGAATCATTATTAATTATACAGCATTCACAACACAAATCGGTTATAATTTGCCATTTTTCTAATGGTGAGCTTATGACAACCGTTCGCAAAATGCTGGTCACCAGCGCCCTTCCTTACGCCAATGGACACTTGCATTTAGGGCATATGGTTGAGCACATTCAAACTGATATATGGGTACGTACTCACAAAATGCTGGGGCATCACTGCATTAGCATTTGCGGTGACGATGCTCATGGCACGCCTATCATGTTAAAAGCTGAACAGCTCGGTATCACCCCCGAAACGTTAACCGCCGAGATGAAACAAAGCCACGAACAAGATTTTGCTGCGTTTCATATTGCCTATGATAGTTACCACACAACCCACTCAGCAGAAAACCAACTCTTAGCATCAGATATTTACACCAAGCTCCAGGCTCGCGGGGATATCGTTACAAAAACAATACGCCAAGCCTATGATCCTGTTAAAAACATGTTTTTACCCGATCGCTATGTAAAAGGCACCTGTCCTAAATGTGGAGCACATGATCAATACGGGGATAACTGTGAAGCATGTGGCGCAACCTACACGCCCACTGAATTATTGGATGCCGTCTCTGCTATTTCAGGGGCAAAACCCATTGAAAAAGAATCGGAACACTATTTCTTTGATTTACCTCGCTATGAAACACTATTAAAAGAATGGACACGAAAAGGCCACTTGCAAGCAGAAGTTGCCAATAAATTAGATGAATGGTTCACCGCGGGCTTAAAGCAATGGGATATTTCACGCGACGCGCCTTATTTTGGCTTCCCCATACCAGGCACTGTTGATAAATATTTCTACGTTTGGCTAGATGCGCCGATTGGTTACATGGCCAGCTTTAAAAAATATTGTGACGAACATTCGATTGATTTTTCTGAATTTTGGGGCAAGGAATCAACCACCGAGCTGTATCACTTTGTAGGCAAGGATATTGTGTATTTCCACGCATTATTCTGGCCGGCCATTCTTGCCGGAAGCGATCATCGCCTGCCGACCGCTATTTTTACCCATGGTTTCTTAACCGTCGATGGGCAAAAAATGTCAAAATCGCGCGGCACTTTTATTGAAGCGCGAACGTACCTTGCCCATTTAAATCCAGAATATTTACGATATTACTTCGCCGCTAAATTAAATGGGCGCGTGGATGATCTTGATTTGAATTTTGAAGATTTTACCAACCGCATCAATTCTGATCTGGTAGGAAAAGTCATCAACATCGCTAGCCGTTGTGCTGGATTCATTAATAAGCGGTTTGATAATCAACTAGCCTCCTCGCTATCTGAACCACAACTGTATGACAATTTACTGCAACTTCGAGCAGGTATTGTTGAGGCCTATGTTCAACGCGATTACGCACGAGCAATACGCCAAACCATGGAGGCGGCTGATCAAGTCAATCAATACATTGATGCAAACAAGCCGTGGATATTAGCAAAAGATCCTGAGCGCCTAGCAGACGTACAAAATATCTGCACTATGGGCTTAAATTTATTCCGCATTTTAATGACCTACTTAAAACCCGTGCTGCCTCAAATGGCAGTTGCTGTTGAACAGTTTTTAAATTGCGAGCCACTGATGTGGGATAGCATTGATACACCGTTGTTGAACCACACTATTAACCCGTTTGTTCCTCTCATGGTGCGTGTGGAAAAAGAAAAAATCGACGCTATCGTTGCACAGAGTAAGGCATAATACGATGGCGTCTGTAAAAGAAATTGATGCGTTATTGCCACAAACACAATGCGGTGAATGCGGTTATCCTGGCTGTTTACCTTATGCTCAGGCGCTAGCGCAAAAAAGCGCCGCCATTGATCTCTGCCCACCGGGTGGAGCCAAAACGATTCATGCATTAGGCAAACTGCTGGATATTGATGCCACACCTTATTTAGCAACGATAGATGTACGAACAAGGCCACCGGCATTGGCCGTGATTCGCGAGGCAGAATGCATTGGATGCACAAAATGCATTCAAGCATGCCCTGTCGATGCCATTGTTGGTAGTGGAAAATTAATGCATAGCGTGCTCAATCATGAATGCACGGGGTGCGGATTATGCGTTGAACCCTGCCCTGTAGATTGCATTGAAATAGTCACACAACCGGCACCTCTTTATGATCCTGATGTTGCTCGCCAACGTTTTAACGCACGAAACATTCGTCTTCTACGTGATGAACAAGAAAAACAACAAGCGTACAGAGATAAACGCCGACTAGCCGCGTTAACGTCTGATCAACAGCAAGACAAACAGGCAAAACAAGATTACATCTTACAAGCATTAGCTCGCAAACAAACCAAAGGCACTGGCCGTGAATAAGCAAAAACGCCGCGCCATTTTTGAACGGTTGCGGGCACAAAACCCGCACCCAACAACAGAGTTAACCTATCACTCCCCATTTGAACTATTAATCGCCGTCATTCTCTCGGCACAAGCAACAGACATAAGCGTGAACAAAGCAACAGCCAAGCTCTTTCCAGTTGCCAATACACCACAAGCCATTCTCTCGTTAGGAGAAGAAACGCTCAAAGACTATATAAAAACCATTGGCTTATTTAATAGCAAAGCTGCAAATATCATTAAAACCTGTCAGTTTTTAATTGAACGACACAAAGGAGAGGTACCTGCTTCACGTGAAACATTAGAAGCCTTACCAGGCGTCGGCAGAAAAACCGCTAATGTCGTCCTAAATACCGCATTTGGCCAACCGACCATGGCCGTAGATACTCACATTTTTCGCGTTGCAAACCGCACAGGCCTTGCTCCTGGAACCACGCCACTAGCAGTTGAACAGGGTCTACTTAAAAACATTGAAAAAGAATTTTTACACGACGCACACCATTGGCTGATTTTACACGGCCGCTATGTTTGCGTGGCTCGAAAACCGCGTTGCTCAGAGTGCATGATCCGGGATTTGTGCGAGTATAAACAAAAAACCCCGCCTAGCTCGAAATGAGCATCGCAAAAAAATAATACTCACACAATGTATTACATGTTATACTTATAATACTTGAAATACATCTTTTGGAGGCTATCATGCTTGCTGTTCGATTATCCGATACGCTTGAAGAACGTTTATCTGAATTAGCCAAACAAACCCATCGAGCTAAAAGTTATTACGTTAAACAGGCTATTCAAAATTTTTTAGATGCAAACGAAGACCATCTTCTTGCTCTCTCAAGACTTGAAAAGAAAAACCCTCGTATAACACTTGAGGAAATGGAGCGTCGTCTTGACCTGGAAGATTGAATTTGACGCTAATGTAGAAAAGGATCTAAAGAAACTAGGGCATACTGCACAAAAACGGATTCTAACTTACCTCAAAGAAAAAATTATGCCATTGAAAGATCCTCGCTCATTAGGCAAACCATTAACTGCCGATCTTACTGGATTTTGGCGTTATAGGCTTGGTGACTATCGGATTTTGGCCAAAATTGAAGATGAACATTTTATCATTTTAGTAATTCAGGTTGGTCATAGAAAAAATGTGTATGATTAAGCTGTGTTTTGAGACGGGATTAGCCGGCAACACGAGAAGGAACAATAAGCGATTTTATAAAGAGAAACCCCATATTTAATCACACACCATCCAACCCAAAGGCTTATTGCTTCAATTGGTCTTTCAACAACAACATTTCATCCCGCACTGCTGCTGCCTGCACAAATTCCATGTTTTTTGCATGCGAATACATTTGCTTTTCCAACAGATTAATCCGCTTAACCAATTCAATCGGTGACAACAACGCATATGACGCCTGTTTTTCAGCCACTTTTGTTTTACGCGTGCCGATGTGCGCGCCTTCCATAATATCTGCGATAGATTTTTTAATCCCAACCGGCGTAATCCCATGCTGCACATTAAACGCCGTTTGTTTTTCACGTCGGCGATCGGTTTCATCCATAGCTCGTTGTATAGAACCAGTAATGCGATCTGCATACAGAATAGCCCGGCCATTCACATGACGCGCAGCTCTACCAATGGTTTGGATAAGAGAGCGATCGGAACGTAAAAACCCCTCTTTATCTGCGTCAAGGATTGCAACTAACGCAACCTCGGGCATATCCAAACCTTCTCGTAATAAGTTAATCCCGACCAATACATCAAATTCACCCAAACGCAGATCACGGATAATTTCTACACGCTCTACCGTATCAATATCCGCATGAAGATACCGCACTTTAACCCCGGCTTCGCGCAGATAATCCGTTAAATCTTCCGCCATGCGCTTGGTTAATGTCGTAACCAAGGTGCGATCACCACTCGCCGTTACTTGTCGTATTTCTGACAAGAGATCATCCACTTGATTAGTTACAGGCCGGATAGTGACCACCGGGTCGATCAACCCGGTAGGGCGAACCACCTGTTCGGCAATATTATCAGCCTGCTCATATTCATAAGGACCCGGCGTTGCTGACACATAAATCGTTTGAGGCGAGCGCTCAATGAACTCTTCGAAACGCATTGGACGATTATCCAATGCAGACGGCAACCTAAAACCATAATTAACCAAGGTTTCTTTGCGTGAGCGATCACCGCGGTACATGCCACCTATTTGCGGAACCGTTACGTGAGATTCATCAATAATCAGCAATGCTTCAGGCGGTAAATAATCAAACAACGTTGGTGGTGCTTCACCAGCTTCACGCCTCGATAAATAACGCGAATAATTTTCAATACCTGAGCAATAACCAAGCTCTAACATCATTTCAATATCAAAACGTGTGCGCTCTTCTATACGTTGTGCCTCAATTAATTTATTTTGAGCATTAAATTCAGCCAAGCGATGCTGCAACTCATCCTTCACCAAATCAATAGTTTGCAATATACGTTCGCGCGGCGTGACATAATGCGACTTAGGGAAAATGGTCGTGCGTGGTAAGCGCTGAAAAACCTCACCCGTTAGTGGATCAAAAAGCGCAATATTTGCAACTTCATCGTCAAACAACTCAATACGCGTCGCCTCTTTCTCAGAATCCGCTGGAAAAATATCAATAACATCACCATGAACCCTAAATTGCCCTCGTGATAATGTTTGCGTGCTACGCGTGTACTGCATTTCGGCAAGCCGCTTTAAAATTTTACGCTGATTTGATTGTTCTCCGCGCGATAGATGTAATACCATATGCAAATACGAGTCTGGATCACCTAAACCATAAATGGCTGAAACTGTTGCCACAATGATTGCATCCTTACGCTCAATAAGAGCCTTTGTGGCTGACAACCGCATTTGTTCAATATGCTCATTAATTGAGGCATCTTTTTCGATAAATGTATCTGATGAGGGTACATAAGCCTCTGGCTGGTAATAATCGTAATAAGATACAAAATACTCAACAGCATTGTCCGGGAAAAACGCTTTAAACTCCCCGTACAATTGAGCAGCGAGTGTTTTGTTGGGAGCCATGATAAGTGTTGGCCGTTGCAATGCCTGAATAACATTAGCAATGGTGTAGGTTTTACCGGAACCCGTAACGCCTAACAGAATTTGACGAGATAAACCCGATGTTAAACCATCAATCAATGAATGAATGGCAGCAGGTTGATCGCCAGCTGGTTGGTAATTTGAGTAAATTTTGAATTCTTTCTTCATAATATGAACTATATCATAGGAGCTTACTGATGGAAATTGCACTAGCGAAACGCATGCACTCAGTCAAACCATCACCTACTTTAGCCGTTGCTGCTAAAGCTGAACAAATGCGTGCCCAAGGCCTCGATATCATCGGCTTAGGCACAGGAGAACCCGATTTTGATACGCCACAACACATTAAACAGGCGGCTGTTGCAGCTATCGACGCAGGCTTTACCAAATATACCCCTGTTGACGGTATCAAAGACTTAAAACAAGCCATTATTGATAAATTCAAACGTGATAACGGGCTGGATTATCAACTTAACCAAATTTTAGTATCTGTAGGCGGCAAACAAAGTTGTTATAACTTATGCCAAGCATTGCTTAATGATGGCGACGAAGTAGTCATACCCGCGCCCTACTGGGTTTCATACCCAGATATGGTGCTGTTAGCCGGTGGTGTGCCTGTTATTATTCCAACCACCCCTGCCCAGCGCTACAAAATCAGTCCGCAACAATTGGCTGCAGCGATTACGCCTAAAACAAAATTACTATTTATCAACAGCCCATCCAACCCCTCTGGCATTGCTTATACCTATGCTGAATTACAAGCATTGGGCGAGGTATTAAAACAACATCCTCAGGTAGTGATTGCTACCGATGACATGTACGAACACATCATATGGTCGCAACCATTCGTCAATATATTAGATGCGTGCCCAGAATTATACGAACGCACCATCGTTTTAAACGGCGTATCTAAAGCCTACGCCATGACCGGCTGGCGCATCGGCTACGCAGGAGGCCCCGTATGGCTGATTTCCGGCATGAAAACCATACAATCCCAATCAACCTCCAACCCTTGCTCAATTGCCCAAAAAGCAGCGGTAGCGGCATTAAATGGCGGTGAAGAAACAGTACACGCCATGGTAAACGCCTTTCACGAACGCTATGACTATGTTGTACAACGCCTCAATGACATCCCAGGCATAGACGTTATTCCCGCTGACGGAACATTTTATATTTTCCCAAGTGTACAAAAAATCATAGAACGCCGCGGCTTTGCTAACGACATCGAATTTGCAGATAGACTGCTACAAGATGTAGGCGTAGCACTAGTTCCAGGCTCTGCATTTGGCAACGAAGGCTGCATCCGCCTATCCTTTGCTACCAGCATGGACACACTACGAGACGCAATGGACAGGCTACAACGCTTCTGTGAGGAATAATTTTCAGATATTCCCCGTTATGCACTTGACCAATCAAGCCTAGCGGGGATGATGTATTAATTTGCATATTTCAATAGTAAATAGCCACGGGTCCAGGTAAGAACGACATCATTGGCAGCATTGGCTGGATTTAATACGCCGGCGAAAGACGCTGTTGAACTGCCCGCAAACAATCCTGAAGGCCCAAATAAATAGGTATTCATGAAGTTACCGTTAGGACAAACATTTTGAGCTGTAGGGTTAGAGGGAGGTGGCACAACCCCCTGGCAATATGCCGCAAGCTGTGCTTGAAAGTCTGATGAATTAAAACCAGTTTGGGGGAAATAGCCCACGTCTTTTGCTGTGTAGAAGAAATTATCAATCCCCACAAATGGCGAATTACTGGCTTCTATAGCGGTTTTGAATGACGACATAGTCGCCATCGCACCCTCATTAAACGTGCCATAATTATTTCTCTCTAGAGACGTCACTTGATTTACGGTCGTATCGTACAAGGCGGAACAGGAAGCACTATCATAAGCTGGCGTTCCGTGAAGCAACAGATTTTCAACAGGAAGTGTGGTCCATGGGGTACCTAAATTGTCAGCATTGGTCGGAAATGGATAGGGAGTAGACGCCAGATTTTTTGGGTATAGTTGAATGCCACTTTTTTCTTTCGTGTTATCCGACGTCGCACTGCTTGCATAACATACCACTCCACCATCATTGGGGGCGTAGTCAAAAGCTTTCATATACTTGCGGGCATCATCGCCGCCCAGTCCTAAGAATGTTTTACTGTATACATTAAAGGTATAACCATTGATTGTAACTCGGTAAACGTTATCTGCATCACTTGGAGGAGCGTTGGTTGGAAAAGCTATTTGCATTGACGAACCACCTACTTCAAAGTCACCAACAGGAGATTGAACCGTTTGACTGACAGTGGTATTTCCGCCAAAACTATTATAGTAATAGTCATTAAGATTAGTCCAAGTCCAGACCCCTTCTTCACTATTGCCATTGATTGTTTTAAATTCACCAACGTCATATCCCCATTGGGCAACATAAGTCTTCATCTGATTATAATATTCAAGAATTTGCGCGGTTGTTTTGCCTCCGCCATTTCGCTCATCTTCTGTGCGCATTCCTGCGGTGGCAAACAGCTCAAACGTTACTTGTGACTGCTGCAGATTCAAACCAGGATTACTATTATTTAGAACAGCAATTGCCCCATCGAGTTCATTTAACAGCGGCTGAAGAACACAGGGCTCAACATCAAGTTGAGTCAAGTTGATGTACCGTGGACAATTAGGTGGCAATGGGTTGCTTGAATCAATGGAGCCATTGTCATTGAGAAAGTCATTGATGCCGTCATCATCGTTTTCGAAGGTACCAATTTTATCAATAATGGGGTACCCCCCGCTCCCTGGGATTACCTTGAAAAAAGAGAGGCGCGTACCACTGCTTCCGGCATCAACTATGGCTGTATAGACAGGGTTCTTTGATGTCACATTCAATGGAAAATTGGTCCCTGCACAACACGTTACACAACCGCCTAAACAAGCAAAAAGATGATGGCGGGGATTTGGATCGTCAGCATTTACTGGACCGTTTATACTTAATTCCAAGGTACAACTAGCGTTGGATGCGAGTTGAAAGGTAGTGCCACAAAGGTCTGGATACGCTGCATCAACCGTCACCTGCGTCGTGTTTGGAGGCAGATATTTAATATAGTTTCCGGTATGCGTGCTGCCAGTTGTGTTGGTGACCGTATATAGTGCTTTTACACTACCTCCAACAGTCACATTTGTGGGTAATGATGTACCTGCTTTTGGAACAATACTAAATACCGTTGTATAACCAATTGTGCTGATTATACCCAACAGAGAAAACATCAAAAACTGTATTATCCATTTAAACTTTTTGTCCATTTTTCAATCCTTTATCCATGGAATACATGTGAATTGAACGAGAATTTGATTGGCGTATACGTGTGATTGTTTTAGCGTACTTGAAATGGGGATCGAATCTATTTGAGCGCTACCTGTGTTGGCTGCTCCTAGATCGGTAAATCGATAACCAACACCCAATCGGAATGATTTAGTTAGGTTTACATCAATTCCAGGGCCAACGGCATAAGTAAAATTGGTTTGCGTACGATTAGAGAATACAGGAGTAAACTCAAGAAAAGGTGGCACAGTCGTTTGGTATTTAGATGTTTTATTGAGCGCCGCCCCTATACCTACCATCAAAAAAGGGTGAATCTTTTCTTTAGCAATCCAGTACAATTTACCTTCAGCTAAAAATTGCTGGCTTTGTGTTGCATATTGATAACTATATGTACTATCAGAAATAGGATCAGCGCCTTGAGTTAACGTACCTTTTGTAGAAAGAACGTTTGGTTGATAATAACCCAATCCTGCAATCAACCCCCACGAAGACGTCTTCACTTCAGAGCCTATAAAACCGCCCCACAGCATATTAGTTTTTGAGCCTTGCGGTTTGTAGTTGTAGCTACAAAGATCTAATGGCGTGAAAGATTGGGACCGACCCGCTTTTGAAATAGAGCTACCTGCGGTGAATGTAAAGACCGGTTGTACTCCGCGTAAGATGCTTGATTTATTGACGGCAACTAATGACGTCGCAGAATCGCCTGCTCCGCTATTTCCTGCTACTTTGGTTGCAAATGATGACGTTACACCCAGTATCAAAATAAAAAAAGACCATAAATAAGAGTTGATACTTAATCCCTTAAGCATATATGTTTAGCCCCAGTGTTTTTTTTATGGGTTCTTAATGAATGACTGAACATCATATCTGTATTTACAATCAACTAAAACAGAATGGTAATCTATTGGATAATTAAGATATCACTGCGGATTATTTTTTGTGGCTGCATGGCCACGGTCCCTGGTACGCACTACGAGACACAATAGACCAGCTACAATGCTTCTGTGAAAAATAATTTATCAGATATTCACCGTTATACACTTGACCAATCAACAGAATCCATTTAAGATTCCGCCTCATTCCCCGGTAGCTCAGTCGGTAGAGCGGATGACTGTTAATCATTAGGTCGGCGGTTCGAGCCCGTCCCGGGGAGCCAAACCCAACAAAAGTTGTAGTTAAATCCAAATTTTTCGGGTCTTTCCCAAATGTGGGGGCACTTTATCAGGCGCATAGTACTTTAAC
>CAZZGV010000009.1:0-19128 GCA_964654255.1 uncultured Legionella sp.
TCTATCTTCGAATGGTGTTGCAGTGCCTACCGGGTTTGCAACCACAGCAGATTCATTCCGTGAGTTTTTAGCCCACAATGGATTGGATAAAAAAATATATGATTTATTAGCCAGCCTGGATACAGAAAATGTTCGTGAGTTGGCTATTGTTGGAAAAAAAATCCGTAATATGGTTTTGAATGCGCCGTTTATGAGTGCATTTGAGGATGCTGTTCGTACGTCGTATCACAATCTTTCTATATCAATTGGGCATGATGATTTCAGTGTTGCAGTGCGTTCATCAGCTACTGCCGAAGATTTACCTGATGCCTCTTTTGCCGGTCAACAAGAGACCTATTTGAATGTTAAAGGTGTTGATGCCGTTTTAATCGCGATTAAG
The DNA here is from genome assembly GCA_964654255.1 of uncultured Legionella sp. GTDB lineage: Bacteria > Pseudomonadota > Gammaproteobacteria > Legionellales > Legionellaceae > CAZYME01. Next base: position 380 of record CAZZGV010000009.1, read on the forward strand.
CAGGTTTTTGCTTCATTGTTTAATGATCGTGCCATCACTTATCGTGTTCATCATGGATTTGCGCACCATGATGTTGCTTTATCCGCAGGGATTCAACAAATGATTCGCAGTGACATGGCCGTTAGTGGTGTGATGTTTACGATGGATACGGAGTCAGGTTTTGATCAAGTGGTTTTTATTAATTCGTCTTATGGCTTAGGCGAAATGGTTGTTCAGGGTGCAGTTAATCCAGATGAATTTTATGTACATAAACCCAGCTTGCGCGCCGGGCATTCTGCGGTTGTGCGTCGTAATCTTGGTAGTAAAGCAATAAAAATGATTTATTGCGAAGATCAGAATGAGTCCCGCACAGTTAAAACTGTTCCAGTCGATAGTGCTGATCAACAACAGTTTTCATTAACAACAGCTGAAATAGAGCAGTTAGCAAGCCAGGCTCTTATTATTGAACAACATTACGGCAGACCCATGGATATTGAGTGGGCTAAAGATGGAGTGGATGGTAAACTGTATATTTTGCAGGCGCGACCTGAAACTGTAAAAAGTCGTGATAATAAACAAATTTTAGAACGTTATTCCTTAAAGCAGCATGGTGTGGCATTAAGTGAGGGGCGTAGTATTGGGCAGCGTATTGGACAAGGCCGTGTAAGAATTATCGATGACATCAGTGAAATGCATCGTGTTGAGCCTGGTGATATATTGGTTTCCGACATGACAGACCCGGATTGGGAGCCCGTGATGAAACGAGCTGCGGCTATTGTGACCAATAGAGGTGGGCGTACCTGTCACGCAGCAATTATTGCACGTGAGTTGGGTATTCCAGCGGTGGTTGGTTGCGGTGACGCGACCAAAACTATTCGTGATGGTGACGAGGTTACCGTAAGCTGTGCTGAAGGTGATACTGGTTATATTTATGCGGGCATTTTACCGTTTGAAGTTGCGCGTCTTGATGTGGATACTATGCCAGATTTACCGGTGAAGGTGATGCTTAATGTGGGGAATCCAGAACGTGCGTTTGCTTTTCAATCTATTCCCAATGCGGGGGTTGGTCTTGCACGAGTTGAATTTTTAATATCTAGCTCTATTGGAATTCACCCTAAAGCACTGTTGGATTATGATACATTAGAAGATAAAAATCTAAAAAAATTGATTAAAGAAAAAACCGCAGCTTATTCATCGCCAGTTGAGTATTACATTGAGCGCTTAAAAGAAGGCATTGCTACTATTGCAGCAGCGTTTTACCCTAAACCCGTGATTGTGCGACTTTCAGACTTTAAATCAAATGAATATGCAAATCTTACAGGCGGTGAGCTTTATGAGCCGCATGAAGAGAACCCTATGCTTGGATTTAGGGGCGCGTCACGCTATGTTTCTTCTACGTTTGTAGATTGTTTCGCGTTGGAATGTATTGCAATGAAGCGTGTGCGGGAAGATATGGGTTTAACCAATGTGGAAGTGATGATTCCTTTTGTAAGGACCGTAGCGGAGGCTAAGCAAGTCATTTCTGTTCTTAAGGAACATGGTCTTGAACGTGGTAAAAATGGCCTGCGTATTATTATGATGTGTGAATTACCATCTAATGCGTTGTTAGCTAATGATTTCTTAGAGTATTTCGATGGCTTTTCAATCGGCTCTAACGATTTGACGCAATTAACATTAGGATTGGACCGTGATTCAGGATTGGTTGCGTCACAATTCGATGAGCGTGATGCGGCTGTCAAGGCGTTGTTACATATGGCGATTTCAGCGTGTAAAAAACAAGGTAAGTACATAGGGATTTGTGGACAAGGTCCCTCTGATCATCCTGATTTTGCGGAGTGGTTAATGGATGAAGGCATCGACAGTATGTCATTAAATCCCGACTCTGTTTTAGAGACCTGTTTATTTCTTGCTAAGCAACAATAATGAATCATCTTGACCCAGTCGCTTCGGTAATTTTTTGGATTACTCTGATCTTTTTTTTCGGAGTGTTGGGTCGTTATATTGCACTACGTTTCCATCAGCCTGGGGTTTTGGGGGAGTTACTGATGGGGGTGCTTGTTGGCAATAGTTGTTATTTTTTTGGTATGCACTTAGCGGTTATTTTGCGTGAGGGCTCAGCTATCTTCAATATTCTCGGAGATACGTTGGGTGGAATGCCTTTAGCGGAAGCTGTGAATTCATTTATTTCTAATCCACATTATGCGCAACAAGTTTTGATGGCATTAGGTGGTAAAGACGGTATCGATTTAATTAAAATAGCTTATGTTGTTGATATTTTTTCGCGTTATGGTGTTATTTTTTTGTTATTTATGGTTGGTTTGGAAAGTTCCATTTCTGAATTAAAACATACTGGGCGCGCATCACTTCAAGTTGCTATTTTGGGGGTTGTAGCGCCTATTTTATTAGGTTTGCTTGTTACTGCAGTTTTGATGCCTAATTCATCGTTTACTATCCATCTTTTTGTTGCCGCGACCTTATCCGCGACCAGTGTCGGTATCACCGCTCGTGTTCTTAAAGATTTAAATAAATTAGCGACCCATGAAGCAAAAACCATCTTAGGTGCTGCGATGATTGACGATGTTTTAGGGTTGGTAGTGTTGGCTATCGTTAGTAGCTTGGTTATTACCGGTCTTGTTAGTTTGGGTATGGTCAGTAAGATTATTGTTTTGGCTTTGTTATTTTTTGTGGGCTCATTGTTACTTGGACCATGGGTGCTCCGAAAAGCCGTAGGATTCTTTTCATTTTTAGAGCCCTGGGAAGCTAAATTTACTATCGCATTTTTATTTGTGATGACGTTGGCATGGTTGGCGACGCTGGTGCAGTTGGCTGCCATTATTGGGGCGTTTGCGGCGGGAATCATTCTTCATGATGGCTTTTTCAAGGCGCGTGAGCACGGACGTAAAAATACATTGGGTATTAAAGAGTTGGTTGCACCTTTAGAGGCGCTGCTAGCACCACTTTTTTTCATGTTAATTGGTATCCAAGTTAAATTAGAGTCATTTTTTGATGTACATGTTTTGCTAGTTGCTAGTGGGCTAATTGTAGCTGCGATTCTTGGTAAATTATTTAGTGGCTTGGGTGGTAATCGTAAAGATGATCGTTTGTTAATTGGGATTGGAATGTTACCACGAGGTGAGGTGGGCTTGGTCTTTGCTTCGATTGGAAAAACGCTGGGTGTTATTCCTGATCAGCTTTTTTCAGCAATTATTTTAATGGTCATCGTTACAACATTTATCGCGCCATTATGGCTTCAAGAAAGGTACAAAAATCATGCAGCCTAAAAAAGCAGATATTATTATTGATGTAATGCGCGCCTTGGCAGAGGATATTGGTACAGGTGATGTGACAGCTGCACTTTTACCTGCTGATCTCTATGTTAAAGCCCGCATTATTTCACGAGAACCAATGTTAGTTTGTGGGCAACCATGGGTTAATTGCGTTTTTTTTGAAATTGATCCAACTATTGAGATAGATTGGTTAGTTGAAGAGGGGGCTTGGTTAAACGAGCCAGCTGTGTTGTGTTCTATACGTGGGTTGGCATCTAATATTTTAACAGCTGAACGTACTGCGTTGAATTTTATGCAAACCTTGTCCGGAACGGCGACGCAGACATATCACTATTTGAAGCGTTTAGAAGGGTTTTCTACGCATTTACTTGATACACGGAAAACATTACCTGGTTTACGATTGGCGCAGAAATATGCAGTTTCTTGTGCAGGTGGCATGAATCATCGTTTGGGTTTATATGATGCTTTTTTAATCAAAGAAAATCACATTAAAGCTTGTGGTTCAATCCAAAAAGCTATAGCTATGGCACGTGCAGTGCCCGAGAATTTGTTGGTTGAAGTAGAAGTTGAAACATTAGATGAATTGCATGAAGCTTTAAAAGCTCGGCCCGATCGTATTTTGCTGGATAATTTTACCCTTGAGATGATGGTTGATGCTGTGGCAATGAATCAGTTGTGGCAATGTGAGTTAGAGGTATCAGGTGGTGTTAGTTTAGAAACGATCGCGGCTATTGCAAAAACTGGTGTGGATTATATTTCAGTTGGAGCTGTCACGAAATCTGTTCGTGCAATTGATTTGAGTTTGTTGGTTGAGTAAAACTCAGAACGATTGCAGCAAAAGTAAGGCCGTGTGGAGTTTGTGAGTGGTATTATTGAGCTTCGTGGCATCTAGGTACTTTTAAAGCGTAAAGGAGTCTCAAATGAGCCCAAGAATCGTATTGACTGGTGGGGGAACTGCTGGGCATGTGACACCGAATATTGCGTTAATCAATATATTGCAACAGGAAGGTTGGCAAATTGATTATATTGGTTCAGCTAACAGTGTTGAGCAATCGATGATTACAGCTGTCAATATTCCGTTTCATGCAGTGCGTAGTGGTAAATTACGGCGATATTTTAGTTGGAAAAATTTTTTTGATCCGCTTAATATTTTGTTTGGTATTGGTCAGTCTTATCGTTTGTTGCGGACATTAAAACCCGATGTAGTCTTTTCTAAAGGTGGGTTTGTTGGTTTTCCAGTTGTGGTTGGAGCTTGGTTAAACCGTATTCCTGTTGTGGCGCATGAATCTGATATAACTCCAGGCCTTGCTAATCGGTTGAGCTTTCCGTTTGTTAATAAAATTTGCGTGACGTTTGCAGCAGCTAAAAAGCATTTTAAGCGCCAAGCGCGTGTTGAGGTAACAGGTACCCCTATTCGCCAAGAATTATTTGAAGGAAATAAACAGAATGGCTTGGCGTTATGTGGGTTTAATAATGAAAAGCCTTGTTTGCTGGTGGTAGGCGGGAGTCAAGGTGCTCAGGTTTTGAATGTGTGCGTACGGCAAGCGCTTGATCGTTTATTGCAGGATTTTCAAGTTATTCATTTGTGTGGCAAAGCAAAAATGGATCTTTCTTTGATAGGAAAATCAGGTTACTGCCAATTTGAGTACGCAAATCAAGAGTTAGCAGACTTATTTTCTGCCAGTGAGCTTGTTATTTCTCGATCCGGTGCTAATTCGTTATATGAAATTCTTGCTTTGAATAAACCACATGTTTTAGTTCCCTTATCAATGCAAGCTAGTCGAGGTGATCAAATACAAAATGCGCGTTATTTTCAGCAACAAGGCATTAGTGTCGTGGTGAAAGAAGAAGCATTAACACCAGAAACATTGCTGTCAGCTGTTAATGAAGTTAATGCCCATCGTGGTGAGATCATAAAAAAAATAAAACAATTAGCTATAGAATCAGCAACCACAAAAATTATTGATGTCATCAAGGAGCAAGCGCATGTTAAATGTCCAAAAACTGCGTGAATTTATAGATAAGCAATGGCAAGACGATATTATACCTAGCCTTTGTGACTACATTAAAATCCCTAATAAATCTCCACATTTTGATGCAAAGTGGCAAGAACATGGTTACATGGAGCAGGCAGTTACCCATATTGCTAGCTGGTGCCAGGCGCATGCTCCAAAAGGAATGACACTCGAGGTTTTGCGATTACCGGGTCGTACACCTTTATTGTTTATGGATGTTCCAGGGCAAACAGCTGAAACAGTTGTACTTTATGGTCATTTGGATAAACAACCTGAGATGACTGGGTGGGATCCTGATTTAGATCCATGGCAGCCTGTATTAAAAAATGGTCGCTTATATGGACGTGGTGCGGCAGACGATGGTTATGCTGCTTATGCATCGATAACTGCGATACGTGCTTTGCAAGAGCAGGGCTTGCCTCATGGGCGTTGTGTGCTGATTATTGAGGCGTGTGAAGAAAGTGGTAGTTATGATTTGCCGTTTTATATTGATGCGCTGAAAGAACGTGTTGGTAATCCCTCGCTTGTTATCTGTCTTGATTCAGGGGCCGGGAATTATGAACAACTATGGATGACGACATCATTACGTGGAAATGTAGTTGGTGAGTTATCCGTTGAGCTTATTCGTGAAGGCGTTCATTCTGGTAGCGCTAGTGGAATTGTGCCAGATAGTTTTCGTGTGGTTAAGCAATTATTGAGTAGAATTGAAGACGAAGTAACCGGTGAGATTACGTTGCCTGCATTGCACACGGAAATTCCAAGTCAACGCAGAGCCGAAGCTGCTCATTGTGCTGCTGTATTGGGTGATGAGTTGTATCATTCCTATCCATTTTATTCGGGCGTGCGCCCTGTGGTTGAGAGCGGGCAGGAGCTTATTTTAAACCGTACGTGGCGACCTGCTTTGACAGTTACTGGTGCAGAGGGGTTTCCAGCAATTGAAGATGCGGGAAATGTTATGCGCCCGAAAACCGCATTAAAATTATCAATGCGTATCCCCCCAACTGTTTGCCCTAAAAAGGCTAGTGTTGCGCTGCATAACGTATTAACTGAAAATCCACCATACGCAGCGAAGGTATCATTTTCAGTAGGTGATGGCTCTATGGGTTGGCATGCCCCATTATTAGCGGATTGGTTAGCAGCGGCAGCTGACCGTGCATCAATGGCTTTTTTTGAAAAACCAGTTGTATATATGGGCGAGGGTGGAACTATACCTTTTATGGGAATGTTAGGGGAAAAATTTCCCCATGCCCAATTTGTTATTACTGGAGTATTAGGACCTCACTCAAACGCCCATGGACCCAATGAATTTTTGCATTTGGATATGGTAAAAAAAGTAACAGGCTGTGTGGCTTATATTTTGCACCAACACTTGATCGCAGGATAATCTAGTTCATAAGGTATAAACAATAGTAATACCTGTCTCGACAGCTTAATAAAATATTGCGATACTGCTTTTCTTGTTGTGTAAATGACAAGAAAAGCGGTTTAGCAAGAACCGTATAGTCCAATCAATCAAGGAGATCGTTATGAAAGCAACGTTGTTTGCTGTTGTATTGTCATTGTTTGTTGTATCCCTTCCAAGTTTTGCAGTCGATGAAAATAATTCATCCAAAACGCTGTCATTAGCAGAACAACAAGTTAATAAAATTAACCTTAATACAGCGGATGCCTTAACGTTGACCCAATCATTTAAAGGGATTGGTAAAAAGCGAGCAGAAGCGATAGTAGGTTACCGTGAGAAACATGGTAATTTTAAATCTGTCGCTGAGCTAGCTGATGTTCGAGGTATTGGTAAATCATTTGTGAATAAAAATTTATCTGAATTGCAAGACGTGTTTGCAGTTGAATAAGGGTTGTTGACAAATTAGTTCTAAATGCTCATGTGCCGTGGTTTGTCCACGGCGTTATACTTGTTGGATCAATTTTTATAGTTGTAATGTACAAATTGACATACAAATAAAATTTTTGTATTAATTTTTTACTTTTTAGTTTTTCACAAAAAATACAGGTATAATTCTTGCTGTATAAAAGTAAAAGTTATGTCGATTTTTATCCAAATTTGGGTTAAAGTTCCCAACAAAAAAGAACGAGGTAGTGTGGCTCATGTTCAGAAAACTCCGAGGTGTCTTCTCCAATGATTTATCGATTGATTTGGGGACTGCAAATACACTGATTTATGTCAGAGACAAAGGGATCGTTTTAAACGAGCCTTCTGTTGTTGCTTTGCGCAATGAGTCAGGACAAAAAAGGGTGGCAGCTGTTGGTGTAGAGGCTAAACGTATGCTAGGTAGAACACCTGGTAACATAAATGCCATTAGACCTATGAAAGACGGCGTTATTGCAGACTTTTTTGTGACTGAAAAAATGTTGCAATATTTTATTCATAAAGTTCATGAGAACCGATTTTTAAGACCTAGCCCACGTGTATTAGTGTGCGTTCCTTGTGGTTCAACTCAAGTTGAGCGTCGAGCAATTCGAGAGTCGGCGATGGGTGCTGGCGCGCGCGAAGTATTTCTTATCGAAGAACCTATGGCTGCTGCTCTTGGTTCTGGAATGCCTGTTGAGGAAGCTAGTGGTTCGATGGTGGTTGATATTGGTGGCGGAACTACTGAAGTTGCTATTATTTCTTTGAGTGGTATTGTTTATCATCAATCTGTTCGTATTGGTGGCGATAAATTTGACGATGCAATTGTTTCTTATGTTCGTCGTAATTATGGTACGTTGATCGGTGAAACAACTGCCGAACGTATTAAACATGAAATTGGTTCGGCTTTCCCAAGTCGTGATCTTTTTGAAATTGAAGTTCGTGGTAGAAACTTAGCAGAAGGTGTGCCACGTAGTTTCACATTGACCAGTGCAGAAATTTTAGAAGCACTGCAAGAGCCATTGTCAGGTATTGTTGGAGCAGTTAGAGCTGCGCTTGAATTAGCTCCGCCTGAACTTGCAGCTGATATTGCCGAACGTGGTATGGTTTTGACAGGTGGTGGTGCTTTATTGAAAAATATGGACATCCTACTGATGGAAGAAACTGGCTTGCCAGTGCTGGTGGCCGAAGATCCACTCACATGCGTTGCACGTGGTGGCGGAAAAGCTTTAGAAACCATGGACTTACGTGGCGGTGATTTCCTCTCAACCGAATAATTATCAGAATAGGCTGTTTTCCAAGAGCAGGCGTCCATCTTTTGGGTTTGTGCTTGCCTTGGTTCTGTCGTTTGCCTTTATGGTTGCTGACTATCGTTATCAATATCTTGACAGCGTGCGCAGTGGCTTTTCTTTGCTTGTTTCTCCCATGCAGTACATTGTTGATTACCCTGTACGAATCATGGGGTGGACTTACTCGTTAATTGCTAGTAAAAAATCGTTGATAAACGAAAATATGCAATTGCGTTATCAGCAAATTATACTTGAGGCACAGTTACAAAAATTATTAGTATTGAGTAATGAGAACTCACAGTTAAAACAGTTATTATCCGCTTCAGCGGCAACAGAGATGCGTGCGATTGCTGCTCAGATATTGGCTGTCGATACTACAAGCTCACGTCAATTATTGGTTTTGAATAAGGGCACGCGTGATGGTGTTTTTGTGGGTCAGCCGGTGTTAGATGCAAAAGGCGTTATGGGGCAAATCATTGATGTTGGTTTAATGACGAGTACGGTATTATTGGTTTCAGATGCAAAATCAGCTGTTCCTGTAAGAAATGATCGAACGGGAGAGCGTGCTATTTTGGTAGGGACTAACAGTATGAGTGAATTGTCGCTGATTAATTTACCGAGAACATCATCGATCGCTAAAGGTGACTTGCTAGTGACATCGGGATTAGGCCGTCGTTATCCAGAGGGATATCCTGTTGGGCTTGTTGAAGACATCAAAAATATTCCGGGGGATGACTTTATTAAAGTAAGCGTGAGCCCTATTGCCTTATTAAATCGCAACCGCTTAGTATTGCTTGTTTGGCCTGAAAAAGAGCATGCTGAATTAACGGAACAAATTAACCAGCGCATCAGCGTCATGGATGAGAATGCATGATTAATCTAAATTTTCGTTTATTTTTAGCATTATTTATTACTTTTGTATTAACCATTATTCCACTTCCTGCAATGGTTATGGGTTTTCGGCCGCCTTGGATATTACTCTTTGCTCTTTATATTCAATTTTTTTTGCCGAATTATTTTAATATTACTTTGTTGTTTATCTTGGGTCTTTGCATGGATGTTCTGCTATCTACAGTTATTGGTGAGCATTCATTTGCATTATTACTGACAACATGGTTTGCGACAGGTAAAGCGCGGCGATTTAATTTCTTTTCCTTATTTCAACAAATGATGTTGATAGGAGCTTACTGTTTAATATATCAATTGATTATTTTCATTATTGAGGCTTTCTTAGGTTATCATAATGGATTATTGATAGGTGTGGGCGCGGTGGCGCTTGGCATGTTTTTATGGCCATGGGTGCGGATGTTAGCAGATGGTACTTTATTAATTCAAAAATAACAGCCAACAGGATTTAGTCCATTAGTGGTTGAAACAGATTATGAGAGCTGCTGTAGGAGTATAGATGAAATACCGGTTACATCGAAGAGCAACAAAATCAATTTTTTTCTTAATCTTAATCCCATTTTTTCTTACGAGCTGTATTGATTTAGCTGTTAATGAAAAGCGGCATCAACAGTTAACGGCAAGTAAATCTCATTATTCCAAGGGTGAAATTTATACCATGCGTGGTGGGCTCGGTGGTATTTTTAGTAAAGGCATGAACCATTTGGAAGATACACTTGCAGATCAATATCATATCAGCGCTTCAAGTACAGTTTGGTTCAAAGCAATAGCATTGAGTGATTACATTATTAAGCGTTATGAGGCACATGAAATTAAAGGGCCTATTATATTGGTTGGCCATTCACTTGGCGCTAATGATCAAATAGGTGTTGCCAGGCAGCTTGCTAAAAGGGATATACCGGTTGCACTGCTGATTACGATTGATCCGGTTTTGCCACTTAAAGTACCTTCTAATGTGCAGCACGAGATTAATATATATAAACCATCATTTGTACCCTTGTTTAGTGGTCTTTCTTTAAAAGCAGATGATCCTGAGTTTACTTATGTTGAAAATGTGAATGTAGATACACTAAAAGGAATGGGTGTAAACCATTTTACAATTGATAAGCATCAATACGTGCAGAAGCTGATGGTTGATAACATATTGGAAACAATAAAAAAAGCGAATAAAGCATCATGACACAACAATCTAGTCGAAGTAATTCGCCAAAAATTTGTATTATAGGTGCCGGCCCTTGTGGGATAACTGCTGCAAAGAATATGATTCAGCAGGGGTTAACGAACGTTACTGTATTTGAAAAAAATAATCAGTTAGGCGGCAACTGGTTTTTTGATGAAAATAATGCTCATTCTAGTGTTTATGAAACAACGCACCTTATCAGTTCCAAGCGTTTATCAGAGTATGAAGATTTTCCGATGCCAGCTGATTACCCGGATTATCCCTCTCACGGTCAGTTATTGAACTATTTTAATGATTATGCGCAACATTTTGGTGTGAATAAATTTATACGATTTAATACTACCGTCACGAATATTACTAGGGAGGCCTCGCAGCAATGGCGTGTTGTTTACCAAGATGCAACAGGCATGCAAGAAGAGTATTTTGATTATTTATTGGTAGCGAACGGACATCACTGGGATCCATTAATGCCCAGTTATAAAGGTCAATTTACAGGTGAGCTACTGCATTCCCATTATTATAAAAAATCTGCTCCGTTTAAAAATAAACGGGTGTTGGTGGTTGGTGGGGGTAATTCTGCTTGTGATGTGGCGGTTGAAATTGCTCGCGTCTCTAAAAAAACATGCATTAGTATGCGCAGTGCACAGCATATTTTTCCGAAATTTATTTTGGGTAAAGCAACAGATGTAGCATTTGCAAAAATAAAGTGGATGCCGTCATGGTTTAAGCAACGTGTAGCTGCCGTCATTATTCGTGTGCTTCAGGGGCGCTACGATAAGTACAAGCTGAAGAAACCAAGTGACAGACCATTGGAAGTTCATCCCACAATAAATTCGGAGCTACTTTATTTTATTCGGCACGGAAAAATTTTTCCACGTGAGGGGATAGAACGATTCGACGGTAATGATGTTTATTTTGTTGATGGTAGTCATGAGACATTTGATGTTGTGATGTTTGCAACAGGCTATAAAATTAGTTTTCCATTTTTTAGCAAAGATATTCTTGATTCTAGTGACTTAAAAAATCTTCGATTTTATCGAAAAATGATATATCCAAAATTTGATAATTTATTTTTTATAGGATTATTTCAACCGCAGGGCTGTATTTGGCCTTTAGCTGATTACCAGTCAAAAATTGCTGCTACTATCATAAAAGGAACGTTAAAAAGACCTGATAATCTCATCAAGAAAATTGAAAAAGAAGTGAAAACATCAGGTAAGTGTTATAAAGAAACCACAAGACATGCGTTGGAGGTGGATTATCATGCGTTTCGCAAGCAATTGCTGAATGAGCTAAAGAAAGAAAAAAATATTTGTTAACTTCATCAACCATAAAAAAGGCATATATTTGATGCATCCTAAGATGTTGATTTTTGGTTTTGGTTACACGGCCAAATTCATCACAAAAAAATTATCGGCAATAAATTTTGATATCGTAGGAACAACCAGGAATAGCAGCAAACTCGGTTTCAATCATGAATTAGGAGTTGAGCTTGTTAACTTTGCTGAGGCCGATGTAAAACAACAGCTACAATCCGTAACACATATTTTAGTTAGCACCCCGCCAGTAGCTGCGTTAGGCGATCCAGTTCTTGCTAATTTTATAGAACCAATAAAAAAACATGCGCCAAATATATTGTGGTTAGGCTACTTATCATCAACAGGCGTTTACGGCGATCACCACGGAGATTGGGTGGATGAATCCTCAGCATCGATTAATCTTGGGCAGCAAGGGCAGTTGCGTTTGAATGCTGAAAATGCGTGGTTATCGTTAGCTAAAGAATATCAATTACCGCTGCATATTTTTAGAATAGCGGGTATCTATGGTCCCCAAAGAAACGCGTTAACTCGTATTGCATCTGGTAAAACAGAAACCATTTATAAAGAAAACCATTTTTTTTCAAGGATACATGTAACTGATATAGCAGCCATTATTTTAGCCTCGATTCAACATCCTGACCCTATTTCCATTTATAATCTTGCTGATGATGAGCCTGCTCCTTCGTACGATGTTGATGAATACGCCGCGTCGTTGCTTGGTATTTCTGCTCTAAAAAGGGTTTTAATTGAAGATGCAATATTATCTCCAATGGCAAGCGAGTTTTACACTCATCACCGTCGAGTTGGAAATGCAAAAATTAAGCAAGAACTTTTTATTACGTTAAATTTTCCTACGTATAAGGAAGGGTTAACGGCGTTATATGCTGCCGGAGAAGGTTTAAAAAAATAGCATTAAATCTAAAGCCAATACTCATTGCTTATTTTTGCGGTTCTTTTAGCTTCTGATAATGTAATAAGGCGGTTTGCCGAGCCATAGCGTGGTTAACAATTGGTAGTGGATAATCAACGCCCAGTTTTATTGATAGTACATGTGCGGCTGCTTCCCAGGGCTTGTGTATCCATTGTTTTGGAACGCTTGTTAATTCAGGCACCCATCGTTTGACATAATCTCCTTGAGGGTCAAATTTTTCGCCCTGGAGCACGGGATTAAAAATTCGAAAATAAGGCGCGGCATCTGCTCCAGAGCCAGCAACCCATTGCCAACTAGCTGAATTGTTAGCTAAGTCTGCGTCTAATAATGTATCCCAAAACCATGCAGCTCCTTTACGCCAATCAATCAGTAAATGTTTCGTTAAAAAAGAGGCAACGATCATTCTTACTCTGTTATGCATATAACCTGTGTGCCACAATTCCCGCATGCCTGCATCAACAATCGGATAGCCTGTTATTCCTTTTTGCCAACAGAAGAGCGCCGTCTCATCTTGTTCCCAAGAAAACCCGTCAAATTTACGGTTGAAATTTAACTCCATCAATTGTGGGTAATGATAGAGTAATTGATAAGAAAACTCCCGCCAGCCTAGTTCCGATAAATAGGTTTGTGCTGATGGAAGATCGCAATCCGGCTGTTGCATTGCTTGTTGTATGGATGTCCAAATTTGATTAGGACTTATTTCACCAAAATGAAGGTGGGGTGAGAGTTTGGATGTTCCGTTTTTATAAGGCGTATTTCGTGATTCTTTATAGTCATGTAAATGTTCAGATATGAAGACATTTAAGTTTTTTATTGCTCCAGCTTCCCCTGGTTGCCAATGCTCAGAAAATTCACTAGCCCAATTTGGATGTTTAGGCAATAAATTCCAGTCTGCAAGCGAATCTGAATGTTCTGCTTGCTGGGATGGCCAGTTTGAAATTGAGAGCAGTGGTTTAATCGACGTTTGCTGTAAACATTTTCGCCAATAAGGTGTGAAGACTTTAAAATAGTGTCCACTTTGACTCAATATTTCCCAAGGTTCATTTAATAAACTACCATTGAAACTGGTTACTTGAACCCCTAGCGCTTTTAATTCCCTTTTAATTAACTCATCCCGTGTAATATGCATTGGCTCATAACAGCGGTTCCAATAGACCGCGTCAATGTTATGTTTTGTTACGAGCTCTTTAAGAAAATCAAGCGGATTTGCCTGTTTTAAGCACAACTTCAAATTTACAGTTTGCAGATTATTATTTAAAGAAGCCAACGAGTGATGTAACCACCAGTGTTGAGCGCCACCAATAGGCAGCGGGTCTTCTTTGTCATAGATATAGATAGGTAGTAATTTTTGATGATGTTTACAAGCGTAGGTTAACGCCGGATTATCATGACATCGTAGATCTTGCCTAAACCAAACAATTGCAGTTGACATATATACCGGCCTCACGATTTGGGACAAAGAGCGTCACATGCTATGATATTCGTTTTTCAACAGATGGAGTAGTTGGTTATGACATTCGAAAAAATTCACGTACCTAGCCAAGGTGAAGCAATTACCATAAATGCTGATTTAACGCGTAACATTCCTAATAATCCAATTATACCGTTTATTGAAGGCGATGGAATTGGCGTGGATGTTACACCAGCGATGATAAAGGTGGTGGATGCTGCTGTACACAAAGCTTATGGTGATAAAAAGAAAATTGCTTGGATGGAAATTTATGCAGGTGAAAAAGCGACCCATGTTTATGGTGCTGATCAATGGCTGCCTAAAGAAACATTAGATGCTATTAAACAATTTATTGTCTCAATTAAAGGTCCATTAACAACCCCAGTTGGTGGTGGTATTCGCTCGTTAAATGTCGCTATTCGACAAGAGCTTGATCTATATACTTGCTTGCGCCCAGTGCGATATTTCACCGGTACTCCTAGTCCTGTAAAAGAGCCGTGGAAAACTAACATGGTTATTTTCCGCGAAAATTCAGAAGATATTTATGCAGGTATTGAGTGGCAAGCGGATACTCCTGATGCAAAAAAATTAATTCATTTTTTACAGCAAGAAATGGGTGTTAAAAAAATTCGCTTCCCTGAGCATTGTGGTATTGGTATCAAGCCCGTTTCTAAAGAAGGCACAACACGTTTAGTCAAAGCAGCGATTCAATATGCTATTGATAATAACAGAGATTCCGTGACACTTGTTCATAAAGGTAACATTATGAAGTTTACGGAAGGCGCTTTCAAAGACTGGGGCTACCAAGTTGCGCGTGACGAATTTAGTGCGAAAGAATATCAAGGCGGGCCTTGGTTGCAAATTACGAATCCTAACAATGGGCAATCGATTGTTATCAAGGATGTTATTGCCGATGCATTTTTACAACAAATTTTGCTACGTCCCGAAGAGTATAGTGTTATAGCAACCCTTAATTTGAATGGCGATTACATTTCTGATGCTTTAGCAGCCCAAGTGGGTGGCATTGGGATTGCCCCAGGAGCAAACATAGGTGATAAAACTGCCGTGTTTGAAGCAACGCATGGAACTGCCCCAAAATATGCGGGTCAAAATAAAGTTAATCCTGGTTCATTAATTTTGTCAGCAGAAATGATGCTTCGCTATTTAGGTTGGTTCGAAGCTGCCGATTATATAATTAAAGGCATGGAAGGTGCTATTGAAGCCAAAACAGTAACGTATGATTTTGAGCGATTAATGGAAGGCGCTACATGCTTAAGTTGCATGGGTTTTGCAGAGGCTATAATTAACTATATGAAGTAAGATGTTTTTTTGAACCAAGGTGTTGATGAAGATCGCAAAAATTGGATTTTCATCAACAAAAAGTATAATTCTACTGGCCAAACGAGCGATATAAGTCTATAAAATTAAGTAAGGATGCACGAAAATGGGTGGGCAATTTTTGGCGGAGATAGTTGAGCGCAAGGCGGCAGAATCCAAAGCCTTGCCCGCGCTTAAAGAGCCGAGAAAATATAAGGTGGTTTTGTTAAACGATGATTATACGCCTATGGATTTTGTAGTGAGCATACTAAAGCAATTTTTTCATTTTAATGAGCAAGTTGCTACTGATGTAATGCTTCAAGTTCATACGCAAGGGCGCGGGGTGTGTGGCATTTTCACACGTGATGTAGCCGAGACTAAAGTTCTCCTGGTAAATGAGTATGCCAGGACCAACCAACATCCCTTACTGTGTAGTATGGAACCTGAATAACACAGTTGGATGGACGGGAGTAACGATAATGTTAAATAAAGAGCTTGAGTTCACTTTAAACTTAGCGTTTAAGGAAGCAAAGGAGAAACGTCATGAATTTATGACGGTTGAACACCTCCTGTTATCTCTGCTTGATAACCCAGCGGCAGGTAATGTATTGCAGGCGTGCGATGCAAATATTGATTCATTAAGACGCGATCTAAGCGAATTTATTGATGAAACCACGCCCAAAATTCCAGACGATGAGTTGGATCGTGAAACCCAACCTACGCTTGGCTTCCAACGTGTTTTACAGCGCGCCGTTTTTCATGTGCAATCAGCGGGAAAGACAGAGGTAAGCGGAGCGAATGTTTTGGCTGCAATTTTTAGTGAACAAGAAAGCCAAGCTGTTTATTTTTTGCGTCGTGAAAACATTACTCGACTTGATGTCATTAATTTTATTTCGCATGGTGTCTCCAAATATCAAAGCAATGATATGCCTGATGGCCTCAACTCTCAGGTTGATGAGGACATGATGGGTGTAGAGGGCAATGAGTCACCTCTAGAAAGTTACTGCATGAATCTTAATAAGCGCGCAAGGCTTGGTAAGATCGACCCTCTTATTGGGCGTCATGAAGAGATTCAGCGAACAATACAAGTATTATGCCGTCGTCGAAAAAACAACCCTTTGTTGGTTGGCGAGGCTGGGGTTGGTAAAACCGCTATTGCAGAAGGGCTTGCACGTCGAATCGTGGATGGTGAGGTTCCAGAGGCAATTAGTCAATGTGTAGTTTATGCACTAGATTTGGGCGCATTATTGGCGGGAACAAAATACCGTGGGGATTTTGAAAAGCGTTTAAAAGCTGTTTTAAAACAATTAGGTGAGCAGGAAGGTGGGATCTTATTTATCGATGAAATTCACACTATCATTGGTGCTGGTGCGGCATCAGGTGGCGTCATGGATGCATCTAACCTTATTAAACCATTATTAGCTAATGGCGAGTTAAAATGCATAGGTTCAACGACTTACCAAGAGTATCGTGGAATTTTTGAGAAAGATCGTGCACTGGCCAGACGTTTTCAAAAAATTGATATCATTGAGCCCAGTGTTGATGAAACATTTGAGATTCTCAAAGGGCTAAAAGGGCGCTTGGAAGAGCATCACGGTGTGAAATTTTCTATATCTTCTTTAAAAGCAGCGGCAGAGTTGTCTGCTAAGTATATTAATGATCGATTTTTACCTGATAAAGCTATCGATGTGGTTGATGAAGCAGGTGCTTATCAAAATCTTTTGACTTCTAGTAAACGTAAAAAAATTATTAGTGTTACTGAAATTGAAAATGTTGTAGCTAAAATTGCAAGAATACCAGTGAAGAAAGTATCTGCTCGAGATAAAGATACCTTGCGTAATCTAGAACGCGACCTAAAATTACTGGTGTACGGTCAAGATGACGCAATCACCGCGCTTTCATCTGCAATCAAACTTGGACGTTCTGGCTTAAGAGATCCACATAAACCTGTAGGTTGTTTTCTTTTTGCTGGCCCAACGGGTGTTGGGAAAACAGAGGTTACTAGGCAATTAGCCAATGTACTTGGGATTGAACTATTAAGATTTGATATGTCTGAGTATATGGAAAAACATACTGTATCTCGCTTAATAGGTGCTCCTCCAGGTTATGTAGGTTATGATCAAGGCGGTTTATTGACTGAAGCGGTTAATAAAAATCCTCATTCTGTTCTTTTGCTTGATGAAATTGAAAAAGCTCACTCCGATGTATTTAACCTGCTTTTGCAGGTTATGGATCACGGTACTCTAACCGATACCAATGGTCGGCAGGCAGATTTTCGTCATGTAATTGTCGTGATGACAAGTAATGCCGGCGCAAATGAAATTAGCCGTAATTCAATAGGCTTTTCTCTTCAAGACAATAGTAGCGACGGATTGGATGTGATTAAACGTCAATTTAGTCCAGAGTTTAGAAATCGCCTTGATTCTATTATTAACTTTAAACCACTGGATGTAGATACCATCGGATTTATCGTAGATAAATTTATCATGGAACTGGAAGAGCAGTTACTGACAAAAGGCGTTACGTTTGAAGTAGAGGCCTCTGCTCGCGAATGGTTAATCGAACATGGCTATGATAAAGCAATGGGCGCACGACCAATGGCGCGACTGATCCAAGAAAATATTAAAAAGCCATTAGCCGAAGAGCTGCTGTTCGGTAAGTTAGCGAATGGTGGTCATGTGATCTTAAAGGCGAAAGATGGAAAATTACATTTCGATAATCAAGATCACCGTGAGGGGGTTTGTTAAGATTACGAGCGTTGTAGGTCTGTTAAATTTAATTTAATCGAGTGGGCATGTAGCGGAGGCTACATGGCCCACTTTGTTTTTTTAAGTGTTTTTGGTCAGGTTATCAGGGTTAAAATATACTAGAGATTTCAATAAATTGTATCTGAATATTGTTTAATATCGTCAATAAATAGGTTCAGTATATCCATAAGAATAGTTGTAAGCATATATTCCTTATAGGAGCTCTGATATATATGATACATAAAGAATATCATCGGATTGATCGAATTGGTTGGTTACGTGCAGCAGTCTTGGGTGCTAATGATGGGATTATATCGACAGCGAGTTTATTAATTGGTGTCGCTGCTGCGCATACGTCCCATAATGGATTATTTGTAGCAGGAATTGCGGGATTAATTGCTGGCGCTATGTCTATGGCTGCAGGTGAATATATATCAGTAAGCTCACAAGCAGATACAGAAGAAT
>CAZZGV010000010.1:0-18151 GCA_964654255.1 uncultured Legionella sp.
GATGAGCATTTTGAAACATAAGCCAAAAAATTTTCAATTAATATCTTTCCTGTATATAAATTATCGCTAGTGGCCAGAATATGCCAACCCTGCTGAGACAACATTTGCCGTAAAACAAGGCATTGGCTGATTGGGACTAACAAAAGCAACACATCCGCTCCCAACGCACCACATCCTTTAATGGCTAGAACATCTGGTTGCGTTTTCAAGGCCTCAATAGAGCGCATTGAGTGCTCGGTTACCAAATTCATACGAGCTAATTGCTCATGATAGGCATTGACTGCATCAATAATACCTTGGCTTGCTTTGCATTCGAATGCCGTTTTCGCCTCATCGACAATAGCGACTAATTGATTTATATGACTGGGCAATACCGCGGTTTGTAAATGATGATGTGTCGCTAATTTTTGACCTGTGTGTAACAGTAGAAACGCAAGATCATCAAAAGGCCAGGGGTAACTATCACACTGCTTTTTTTCACGGTTAATAAAAACACAACCAGATTGGGACTGCGCTATGACATCATAACCACTAGGCTGAAGCCCTTCGCCTTGCCAAGCACTTTGCAGGTATGCATCCAATAATGGGTATTGTGCTGAAGGCATGCTTGCAAGATAAGCGCCTAAAAATTGGGCACTAGAAGCGCCCATTCCACCACGTCCTTGATAGGGATCATGCCATTGCAGCCCCATATCTGGCTGCCCATGCTGCAACCACCACTTGCCCGCAGGAGAGTCAGGATGAATACCATACAAACCTGGCTTATCTGATAAGGATAATTCAAAGCAAGGGGCCGTTGTTAAAACAATAGCGGCTTGCCCGGCTATCGCAGCATACTCCCCCAGCAAAAACGTTTTTGCGGGAATAGACCAGGTTTTCTTCATGCTTGTCTAATTTCAGCAAGCAATTCATGCGCGTTATTCAGACTCACGCGCTTGTTCGTTACCAACCAATCTTGCAGTTGCACTTTTAACAACGGGACTTCGCTATCGCTCGCACCAGCAACCATGAGTAAATTATCGATATGCAGCTTCATATGGCCTTGAATAATACCCTCCGTGCATAGCGCTTTTATCGCACCTAAATTTTGTACTAAACCAACTGCAGCGATAACTTGGGATAACTGATTTGCCGACTCAATACCCATCATACGCAAGCACAGGCTTGCGGTTGGATGTACCGACGTAACTCCACCAACAGTCCCAACAATAATAGGTGCAGTTAACTCCCCAGTTAATGTGCCATGCTCATAGCGCCAACGCGTTATCGCTTGATAACTGCCTGAGCGGGCAGCAAACGCATGCACGCCAGCTTCTACAGCACGCCAATCATTACCTGTTGCGATTAGCACAGGATCTATTCCATTCATAACGCCTTTATTATGCGTAGCAGCACGGTAAGGATCCGTTTCAGCAAAAACAGAGGCCTCTTGCAAACGCTCACCTAATGTCTGCTCAACATCACGAATAATTACACGGGCTGTCGTGAGCTTTTGATCATTCAAATTAGACAAAATACACATCGTCACTTGCTCGCCCGTCAAATTCTCAATAGGGGCTTTCAAGTATTCAAGGACTTGATTAATGATATTGGCACCCATCGCATCACAGCTATCCATCATTAAATGGATCACCGCCATATCGCCACCATCAGCCCGCGGTAGTTTGCGCAATTGTAAATCCATAACACCGCCACCACGTCGCACCATATTTGCAGCAACATCTTCATTGGCTTTATCGATAAAAAACTGTCTATTTTCGTCGAAAATACGTGAAAAATTATAAAAATCGTCAACTTTGGCCAATTGAATTTGACCAAGAATACAATGCCCTTTTACAGAGGTCGTGATTTCACCATGTTGTCTTATCCATTTTGCCGTTTTTGACAACGCAGCGACAATAGATGTTTCCTCAACCGCTAGCGGGATCACATAGTCACGACCATCTATGCAAAAATTTGTAGCAACACCCAAGGGCAGCTGGAAATAACCGATTACGTTCTCGATGAGTTTATCAGCGAGCGTCATATCTTGAATGCCGCCTTGGCATAAAAATGACACGTCTTCTGACGTCACCGCGCCCAACGCAAGTAACCGTTGAAAACGCTCTTCGCGAGTCAACTTGGAAAACCCTTGAAACAACTGGCTGGCATTCTTAGCTAACGACATGCCTTCTCCTTCAAATCACTTAATACGCGGCTACCAGTACAAAACATAGCAACCCTGAGTTCATAGTCTATAGATGCCATTACATTAAGCACCGCATCGGTGCCCTGCAAGGCGGCATTTAACATCGGTTGAGCAAAGCTTACTGTTGATGCGCCTAATGCAACTAATTTTGCAGCATCCAAACCATGGCGCACACCACCCGAGCCCCAAATTTCAAACGTAGGATTAAGAGAGGCCGCATCAATAACGCTTTGCACTGTATCAATACCCCAATTAGCAAATGTTGCAGACGCTTTTTGGCGTAAAGGCACATCAACAGCACGATGCCCTTCAATTCGCCCCCAATGTGTGCCGCCTAAGCCACTAACATCAACAGCAGCAACGCCTATTTCATTTAATCGCGTTAAGGTAGCCCGCGAAAAACCACAGCCGGTTTCTTTGACAATAACAGGTAAAGGCAAGCTTTTTACTAAATGAGCTAATGCTTTCCAGCTCCCTTGAAACATAGGCGTTCCCTCAGGCTGGATACACTCTTGCAATGGATTACAGTGAATAATTAACGCATCCGCTTGCAAAACATCAGTCAGCCGTTGTATTTGAATAAGAGGGGTTGACATCAATTGTGCAATGCCTAAATTACTAAATAAAGAAACATCTGGATAATCTCGACGCAACGGCTGCCATTCAAACCCCGCTTTACTATCAGTTAACTCGCGGCGTTGTGAACCGACACCCATAGCCCAACCACTTTCAGCACATGCGCTGATAAGATGTCGATTAATATTAACTGCATCACGATGGCCTGCTGTCATTGAACCAACCATAAATGGCGTCGCAACAACAGAACCAAAGCGCTTACTGGCTATAGATATTTCACTAAAATCAAGATCCGGCAACGCTTCATGAATTAAAGACACACTATCAAATGTATTTAATTCCTTGGCCTGATTGGCTTGCATAAGCGCCAACTCAATATGATCTTGCTTTCGTTTTTCAAATTGACTGTAGTCGTCCGACATCACCCTACCACTGCACTGGAAAAATGGCTTGAATTTTACCACAACACAGCAAAAGCGACTACTTTCCAGCAACGGCTAAGAAATGAAATAACACTTTATGACAAATACTTGCATTTTACATACTTATAAAAGCTCGCTTGCGCTATCAAAAGCGCAATTAAATACCCCTCTTTGCCATCCAAAAATCCTAAATTTATCAGGTAAGAGCGATAAAAAGACCAACATCCATGGGTATATGCTTGGAATAACGTCGCGCGCTTGCCTCGTGCCTTCATTTGTTCGGCACCTAACGTAGAATACTCGTTCATTTTGCGCAGCGCTGATTCTAAATTCATGACCGTATCATGCTGCATGATAGCACGCAGACGACCAACTGAACCATTCACAACCAAACTTTCATGCACCAAGGCCTCCGTAAAACGGGCCGTGCCTGTTCGAAAAAGACGGGTAATCCAATCTTTTCCCCAATCACCATGCTGAATAAGCTTCCCCATAAATGTCGATAAGCGGCGAATTTGATACGCAACAACATCCGATGGTCGAGCAATTACATTCTGAATTTCAAGCTGTAAATCAGGCGTAAGATATTCATCAGCATCCAACACCAAAATCCAATCCTGAGTAGCATAATCAATAGCGCGGTTTTTCTGTCGACCAAAACCCGGCCAATCTGTTTGATGAACGTGAGATGTATATTCCTGACAAATCTTGATAGTTTCGTCAGTGCTTCCTGAGTCTAATACAACAATTTCCGTTGCCCATTTAACAGATTCCAGGCAACCTCGAATATGTTCCGCTGCATTCAACGTAATAATTACAACACTCAACGACATCACAACATCCCCACATTAATAATTAGTACTCAGTCTAATAAAAATAAATCAAATTAAAATTCTAGCGCATCACTTTCTATTGGTATTCAAATGATGAATCGTCAACAACCTCTAGGCTCACAGCATAGAATATCGTATTATCGTAGGCTATTATGTGAGACGATAGCAATCATGACCGAAACACAATCCAATACATCCTTTGTATTTGAGAAAGAAAACAACCGCTTTCTTTGCAAAGGTAGCTGGTCGATTCTTAATGTTGATGCCCTCACACAACAATTTAAAAGCACCCCACTCCCGGCCAACCAAAAACTGATTATCAGCGGATCATGCCTAACTAAATTTGATAGTGCTGGGGCTTTAGCAATAACACAATACATCAATACATTAAAGCAGCAAAAAAACCACGTTGAATTGACAGATTTTAACCAGCAACAACGTGCTTTACTCGACTTGGTCGAAAGCAAGCAAGACTACCTAACGTACAAACCATCGCCCCCAGAAAAACGTCCATTCCTATATCAGCTTGGTAAAGAAACCATTAACAAACTGTATCAAATTGATGGGCTAGTCATTTTGGTTGGAAGTTTAAGTGATAAATTATTTTCAGCCTTTGCCGAGTGGCGTCGTTTTCAATTCCCAAGCATCGTATCAAATATTGAATCCTCAGGCATACGTGCGCTGCCGATTGTAGCCTTGCTATCGTTTTTAATCGGTGTGGTTCTTGCCTATCAAATGGGTCTTCAACTAGAAACATACGGCGCTAGTATATTTATTGCTTATTTATCCGGCATGGCCATTTTTCGCGAGTTTGCCCCCTTAATTACAGCCATCATTGTTGCAGGAAGAACAAGCTCTGCCTTTACTGCGCAAATTGGCAGCATGAAAATTAATGAAGAAATTGACGCGTTAAACACCATGGGGCTCTCGCCTATTGAATTAATTGTTGTACCTAAAGTTCTTGGTTTACTAATTGTGTTCCCCTTATTGATTTTTTGGGCTGATGCATTTAGCACCTTAGGCGCCATGTTCATGTCCAAATTTATGTTGCATGTCGGTTACCTTGATTTTGCAACCCGCTTACGAGATTCCGTAGGCCTGCAACAATTGATGTTAGGATTATATAAGGCACCTGCGTTTGCCCTTCTTATTTCTCTGGTGGGTTGTTTCCAAGGATTTCGTGTGCAACCCAATGCTGATAGCGTTGGAAGCCAAACCACCAAAAGTGTAGTGCAAGCGCTATTTTTAATTATTATTGCTGATGCGTTCTTTTCTGTCGTTTATAGCTGGTTAGATTTATGAATAAGCCGATTATTGAAATTAAGGGCTTAAAAAATTATCTCGGCGGCCAATGGGTACATTCTGACGTTAATTTAAATGTGGCAAAAGGCGAAATACTCGCTATTATCGGCGGAAGTGGCAGCGGCAAAACGACTATTTTACGCAGCATATTGATGTTACAAAAACCTACAGCTGGCAGCATACGTGTATTTGGAAAGGACATCCAAACGCTTGATGAAGCACAAGAGGATGCCATACGTAGACGCTGGGGGATGCTATTTCAGCACAGTGCTCTTTTTTCTGGAATGACCGTATTAGAAAATATTATGTTTCCAATGCGTGAGCTTACATCACTGAACCAAGAATTTATGCAAGAGTTAGCCATGCTTAAATTGAGTCTAGTAGGGCTTGCCAAAGAATCAGCAGGCAAATATCCCTCACAATTAAGTGGTGGTATGCAACGGCGTGCAGCTGCTGCGCGTGCAATTGCCATGGATCCTGAGTTACTATTTCTTGATGAACCAACCTCAGGCCTTGATCCATTAAGTGCACGAAAATTTGATGAGTTAGTGGTATTTTTACGAGATACATTAGATTTAACAATTGTTATTGTCAGCCATGACATTGAGTCATTAAAACGCTGCACAGATCGAGTGGCCTTTGTCGGTGAGGGGAAAATTTTAAGTGCGGAACCTATTAATAAATTAATGAAAAATACAAACCCATTAATTGCCGGTTACTTCAGTGAGCTTTAAACTATCAAAAAAAGGGAGCATATTGCTTGGAATCAAAAACTAATTACACTCTTGTAGGCTTGGTCGTCATGATCTTAGCCGCTGGTTTGCTTTCAGCGGGTCTATGGCTATCTGTAGGTTTTGATAGAAAAGAATATGATATTTACACCGTATACGTTCGTGAAGCCGTGTCTGGGTTGAGCGATGACTCTATTGTTAAATACAATGGCGTAAAAGTCGGTGTGGTTAGCAAAATTGAACTCAACCAATTTGATCCACAACAAGTTAAAATACAACTTAAAATTGAGGAAGGAACGCCAATAACAACCAGCACACACGCCACGCTAATTAGCCAAGGAATTACAGGCACAACCTATCTGGGACTATCTGCTACATCGCCATCCCTTTTTCCACTGCAAAAAACGCCTGGTGAACCCTACCCAGTCATCCCATACACCCCCTCTTTTTTTAGCCAACTAGAAAAAAATATTAATGATGTCAGCATAGGCATTAAACGTATCTTTGACAAAGAAAATGCACAAGCGTTAAAAAAGGCGTTAGGGAATTTAGAAAAAGTTACCGATGTTATTGCTGAAAACAATGAAAATCTCGATAAAAGCTTAAAAGATTTACCTAAACTTTTAGATGGGCTTAAAGTTAGCGTACGTAAATTTAATCTTATGGCGGATGATATGGGCTCTGCAGGTAAAAATGTGTCTATTACTATGCAGGCTGGCAAAAATACCATTGATAAATTATCGCAACAAACCATCCCCCCTATGGTGTTATTAATTCAACGCCTAGACGCCATCGCATCCAACCTTGAAAAAGTTAGCGCGCAAATGCGGCAAAATCCATCTGTAATCATTCGGGGCAACACCCCCCCTAAACCTGGACCTGGAGAATAATATTGAACAAGGTCAGCATCGCCATTATATTGTGCACGCAATTTATACTAACAGCATGCACACCGATTAAAACGCCAGATAGTAACCAATATAAATTGGAGGCGTTCAATACCCAAAAATTTTCCAGCAAAAAAACCAACCTTTCTATTTTAATATCACAGCCGGAAGCGATGGCAGGTTATCAAACAGAGCAAATGCTTTATATTGAAAAACCATACGAAATTACCGCTTTTTTGCATAACACATGGATAAGCCCACCAGCTAATATGTTGTATCCACTCATTATACAAAGCTTACAAAAAACCGGGTATTTTTATGCCGTTGCATCAGGCCCTTATGTAGAAAAAGCAGATTATCGTTTGGATACACAAGTTATTGCTCTACAACAAAATTTTCTGCCAAAACCAAGCGTCATCGAGTTGGTTGTAAAAGTTGTATTAACACATATCGAAGACAATCGTATCGTTTCCTCACGAGTGTTCAATAAGAGCGTTAAGTGCCCGCTAGAAACACCTTATGGCGGCGTCATTGCAGCTAATCGGGCTACACAAGCATTTACTGCTACCCTCTCTAAATTTGTTGTGGAAGCAATAAACAACGATCAACGACATACCTGATTTTTGGTTACCCGTTTTACTGAATAATCAACGTCTTTCATTATTCACCAGAACCGGTAGCCAAAAATTCAAAACAATTGTACAATGAGCCGCCATTGGGCACGGCAAAACATATTGTAATGCTTTGCGATTTAATACATATAAAGGAGATAACGCATGAATGCCAAAGTTTTTCTAAAAATCGGACTTGTTGCCGCCAGTGTAATACTCATTGCTTCTTGTTCTAAAACACGCGGTGGTGCTGATGGTATGGGCGATGGCAGTGGCCTTCAAGCACATGGTTTGAATCTATCAAACCGCTTCGCGGGACAACAAGCAGGCGAAATGTATACAACGCAAGCACCACACAACCAAATTTATCGCTACAGTTATGACAGCAGCACATTAGCGCCTAAGTATATTCCTTCTGTAAATGCCCAAGCTGAATATATCAAAGCTAATCCAGGTGCGCGCATTCTTATTGCTGGAAACACCGACGAACGCGGCAGCCGTGAATATAACGTTGCTTTAGGTGAGCGTCGTGCCAATTCAGTCGCAGAATTAATGCGTATGGCTGGTGTAAGCAGAGACCAAATGCGTGTTGTTAGCTATGGCAAAGAACGCCCAGCAAATCTTGGCCATGATGAGGAATCGCATGCTCAAAATCGTCGCGTTGAATTAACTTATGAGGCTACCAGATGATAATAAATCGTTTCCTTCTTATTACTTGTTTCGCTTGTTTACTGCCCTTCAGCGCATCTGCTGAAGCGCCAGTAGTTGATGACAGCGAAAATTTCGCCCTTCTCGATGAACAACAGGCAGCCCAAGAGCGGCCGGTTGCTAAAGCGCAAAGCAGCGACTACGGTAGTGATGAAGAAACGGCTTTTGCTAATGATAACCTTGAGACTAGCGGCACTAGCTCTAATAACAAAAATGCGATGCTATTAGATAAAGTCCAAGGTTTACAGCAAGAGATTCAAGAATTGCGTGGCCAACTTGAAGTTCAAGCGCATGATTTGAAATTATTACAAGAACAGCAACTCGCATTTTATAAAGACTTAGACGCTCGATTGCCAAATCAAGCGTCTGTCGCCAAAAACACAGCTGTAGCACCGTTACCGATTGCAGTAAAAACGCAAAAAGCGCCTACAGCACTGCTGTCAAACAAACAACCAGTACAACCTGCTCCTACAGCTAGTGGTGTCGTTCGTACTAACCCTGCTGAAGAACAAATCAGTTACCTTGCTGCTTATGAATTAGTAAAAAACAAACGTTTTGATGACGCGTTAGACGCTATGCAAAAATTTGTAAACCAATACCCACAAGGTGGATATACTGCAAATGCTCAATATTGGCTAGGTGAGCTCTACATGGTTAAGAAAAATTATCCTGAAGCCATTACGCATTTTGAAATTGTTTTACAACAATTTCCTTCATCTAGTAAAACGGCTGCCAGCATGCTAAAAATTGGATATTCCTTGGCCGCTTTAGGCAATAAAGCCGAAGCAGCCCAACGTTTACAGCAAGTTGTAAAAAATTACCCAGATACAAATACAGCACAATTAGCAAAAGCTAAATTGGATAGCCTAAATAGCTAATGAAACAGAATCACTTACGTATTACTGAAATTTTTCACTCCTTACAAGGCGAATCAATAACCGTTGGATTACCAACGGTTTTTATTCGCCTCACCGGATGTCCCTTGCGCTGTCAATATTGTGATACTGCCTATGCATTTAATGGTGGCGGCATGATAAGTATCGATCGCATCCTGGAGCACGTTGCCTCTTTTGACTGCCAACATGTATGTGTAACGGGCGGTGAACCCTTAGCGCAACCGGGTTGCATTACTCTACTCGAGCGCTTATGCAACGCTGGCTATTCTGTATCACTAGAAACAAGCGGTGCTCGTGATATAGCCGATGTTGATAAACGCGTCATGGTGGTCATGGATTTAAAAACGCCTGATTCTGGCGAATGTGAAAAAAATAAATTATCTAATATTAGTTATCTCAAGCAAAGCGACCAAATTAAATTTGTTTTATGCTCCATTGACGATTACAACTGGGCAAAGCAAATAATAACTGAACATCAACTCACAGAACATGCGCATATTCTTTTTTCACCAAGTTTTAGTCAATTAAACCCGACTCAGCTAGCAGATTGGATAATAAAAGACCGATTACCGGTCCGTTTTCAACTACAACTGCATAAAATATTGTGGAATGACGCCCCTGGGCATTAGAATTGGCGGAATTATCGTAAGCACATAACGAAGTACCTTACTGAATGCTTCGCCACGGCTCGCAACGACATCATTGCATACCCTGTGAAAGCATACGAATTATCTAGTTTACAAGGAGAACAACGAATGCAGTGGTTTGCCCAGGCACCGTCTAACATTGCTCTTATCAAATACATGGGTAAAAAAGACAAAGAAAGTAACATCCCCATGAATGCGTCTCTTTCTTATACATTACCTAATTTAATAACCAGCGTCATGCTAGAACAATATCCCGGTAAAGAGGATGTATGGGAACCCCTAACTATACCAGGGGGTACACCTTTTTCATTATCCAGCGCCGCACAAGAACGCTTTTTACGTCATTTATCACGCTTAAAAGCGCGGGTTAATTATTCTGGCGCATTTATTGTGAGGTCCAATAATAATTTTCCACATAGCAGTGGATTAGCGAGCTCTGCTTCTAGTTTTGCGGCATTAACAATGTGTGCTGTTAACGCCCTAAGTGAGCTAACACAAACACCACTCCCATCATTAGAAACAATGGCTCAACTGAGTCGAGCTGGATCAGGCTCTTCTTGCCGATCGTTTTTCTCACCATGGGCGCTTTGGAATGAAGAGCGCGTTAAAGCGATAGATTTGCCCTACACAAACTTAATTCACCAGGTCATTGTTATCAGCCGCGCTGAAAAAGAAGTGTCTTCAAGCGAAGCACATCAACGCATTTGTACAAGCCCCTATTACCCAACACGGGCTGAGCAAGCGGAGCTCAACCTAACATTACTGCTGCAAGCGTTTCAAGCCAACGATTGGAAAAGTGCCTACCAACTGTGCTGGGATGAGTTTCAAGATTTGCATCGCCTGTTTTCAAGTAGCGCATCACCTTTTTCATACATGACTGAACAAACCACTACGGCATTAACCACCTTACAAAAATTATGGCAGCGCGAAAATGATGGTCCTTTGATTACAATGGATGCAGGACCCAATATTCATTTATTGTACCGTTCTGATCAAACAGAAATGGCGCTTAAATTTAAGCAGGATCATTTAATAGGCAACTACGATGTCTTATGAGTTTCAAACCACAACATATGGCAAATGGATACTAGCGGGTGAACATGCTGTGCTCAGAGGGCATGGCGCTTTAGTCTTTCCTATTAAAACCAGACAACTTGACCTAAGCTATCATCAATCGACATCTGAATTAAGTGCCAATTACGACGGCCCAAGTGGTGCAGACACTCATTTGTTATTTTGGAGTGTGCTGGAACAAGGCATGCAAATTTTAGGACGCTCACTAAACAGCTTAAGCGGTCATTTTAATTTGTATAGCTCCATTCCCGTCGGTGTTGGAATGGGCGCATCTGCAGCATTATGTGTAGCAATGGCGCGTTGGTTTCATGCACAAGGCTTGTTATATAATCCAGACACGCATGAATTTGCCAAACAATTAGAACATTTGTTTCATGGCAAAAGCAGTGGTCTTGATATTAGTGGTGTAGCGGCCATAT
The DNA here is from genome assembly GCA_964654255.1 of uncultured Legionella sp. Classification (GTDB taxonomy): domain Bacteria; phylum Pseudomonadota; class Gammaproteobacteria; order Legionellales; family Legionellaceae; genus CAZYME01. The sequence goes on from CAZZGV010000010.1 coordinate 11,295, forward strand.
CAGGAAGCTATTTTAAACAAGGGACCTGCGCTCCAATTCAGCAGGCGTGGCAACCAAGATGGTTCTTATCCTCTTGTGGACAAATTGGCATGACCTCTCACTGCATTAATCAAGTACAAACGCTGTGGAATGAAAACAAAGCTCTTGCCGCAGACGTTGATCAACAAATGACGGACTGTGTAATGCAAGCAAAATCCGCATTAGAGACATTCACACCAGATTCTCAAAACATACTTTCACAGGCGATGAATAACGCTTGTGATTGTTTTCAACAATGGGGCTTAGTCAGCGAGAGCTTACAACGCCATATGCAATTCTTATCAGAAGCCGGTGCTATTGCTGTCAAACCAACCGGCTCTGGTGGCGGTGGTTATGTCATCAGTTTATGGGATAAAGAACCACCTCAAATAGCGATTGAATTAATCGCTATTTGAGCACAAACACAGATTCAGGCAACTATTTATGGAGTTATGGAGGCCATACGCTAGATACTTTATTGACAAATCCAACCAAAGGAAAGCCTGGTGTATTGCGCCTATAAATTGAATTTTCATGTAACGCAATATTAGGTGAACGTTATACCTTCTGGGCATATAAATTATCAAAGTGAGATGGCTTATGAGGAGACAGTTTGGGTTTAGGGCTCTTGGTTAGGTACTCTTGCAATGCGTGATTTTAAACTCTCTCGATAAGCCTCATATGCAATTTGTGCTGTCATTTAGAACCTGTCTTCACAATTTAAATAAATTATCATTGCCCAAAACGCCTTGTTTTTATGGACGCTCATCGCATTGATAATAAACTTCACCGTCTTTAACCATGCCTAATTCATATCGAGCCTGCTCTTCTAGCGCTTGTTCGCCAGATTTAAGCTCCATAATATCGGCTTCAATCGCACGATTTCGGGCGGCAAGTTGTTTATTTTCTTGCTCTTCTGCGGCTAATTTTTTTTCTAGATTAAACCACTGAGTAACGCTACCGTCACCTAACCATAACTTATATTGCAAGCCTATCAGCGCTAATAGCAAAAAAACAAGAATGGGTCGCATGAGCAAACCTATGAGGGAATTTAGTTCATTATATACTGAGAAAAATAGATTAACGAGGTTGCAGAACATATCATATGTTAATTGCATGTTTTTTAATCATAAACTACAATTCACTTTTTAAAAAAAGGCCAACACCATGAGTACAAATTATTCTCCTTTTGCAGATATATTTGAAACTAAAACCCATCCTCATGCACGCACACTGCGTACATCATTTTCTCAGAAACTTACCGACGCCTTCGACATAATAGCAGGCGAGCTTTTAGCCGAAACCAACCATGTTGGACTATTTGATTACTTTACATTATTTGTTCCGTATCTGCTAATAAGAGCGAATGAGTGGCTTGAGAAATCAGGCTACGACACCCTTTCATCCGTGCTATTCACAATCAATATAGTTATTTTCTTGCCAAGAATACTCGTAGCGGTAATAGGCACAATTTTATGTTTACCAATTATTGCTAGTGTACATGGAATCTCTAAGTTGATAGCTGGACAAGCATATTCAGAGGCGCTTGATATCAAAGGAAAAAAGGCTGACGAAGAAGACCTAGTGCCGCTCAGCAACTATCTAATAAAAACAAAATTGACTCTAGAGGATTTAAACTCTACGTGCAAATACGTGGATAACAATAACTACGAAATAGAGCTAAAGCCACGAGCAAGCCGCTCTTACGAGTCTTTTTTAATTAAAATCACCAACAACGAGAATGAAGCTGTTAATAAATCCACTAATATCCATGCTTTTTTTAGCCTTAATATAGCTAACGCAACCTCAGAGCTTGAAAACACCCAAGATCCCTCCTTGAACGATAACAATAAGAACTTTCTTTTAAGTATTTAACCAAAGGATAAATGTAGATGTATCATCCTCTTGTGCGACCATTTACTTTTCGCTAGAGTTCAAGACCATCATTGATAAATAATGTGGGAAAGAAATGTTGCAAGCGCAAGAGATTGAATATCAAGTGGGTGATACTATTTGTCGTGGGTTCATTGTTCGTGATAAAGCGCACCCGAATCCTAAACCCTGTGTCATGATAGCCCATGATTGGTCAGGCCGCAGCGAGGTATTTTGTGAAAAGGCGCGACAATTAGCCGCATTAGGGTATGTGGGATTTGCGGTCGATATGTACGGTAATGCCAGGCTTGGACAAACCATCGCTGAAAAACAAGCCTTACTAAACCCAGTCTTAGCAAATAGACCCATTGTAGCCACTCGCATGTTAGCTGCCTTACAAGCAGCCGCAGCGTCTCCCTGGGTAAACGAGGCAAAGATTGCTGCGATTGGTTATTGTTTTGGTGGACTGTGTGTTTTAGATCTTGCCCGCGCTGGCGGGGATGTAAAAGGCGTTGTTAGCTTTCACGGCATACTTACCCCCCCACCGATCATTATTTGTGAAAAGATACGAGCAAGCGTTTTAGTATTACATGGCTACGATGATCCGATGGCACCACCATCTCAAGTGAAACAATTTGCAAACGAAATGACGATGAAAAACGTCGACTGGCAAATTCATATGTACGGCCATACTCAGCATGCATTTACAAACCCTGAGGCAAATGATGATGCACTAGGCTTGCATTACAATAAAAAAGCGGATCAACGCTCTTGGGCAAGTGCGGCATTATTTTTAAAAGAACGCTTATAAAGCCTAGTCCCTTCCTCCCTTGAGGAAGAAGGGAGCATTATTAAAACATAGTATTACCTGCGTAAGACAGAGAAACTAGCTCGTTGATACGTAATAATCGGTTGTATTTTGCGACCCTATCGGTACGACAAAGAGAGCCTGTTTTGATTTGACCACAACCAGAGGCTACGGCTAAATCTGCAATAAACGTATCTTCCGTTTCCCCGGAACGGTGAGACATCACGCATCGATAATGATTATTACGCGCTAATCGCATTGTTTCTCGAGTCTCCGTTAGTGTGCCAATTTGATTAAGCTTAATAAGAATAGCGTTTGCTGTTTTCTCAGCAATGCCTTTTGCTAAAATGCGTGGATTAGTCACAAATAAATCATCACCTACCAATTGTACTTTGTGGCCTAAGCGCAACGTCAGCTGTTGCCAACCCTGCCAATCGCTTTCATCTAATCCATCTTCAATACTAATAATTGGATAATGCGTTACTAGGTCGGCATAATATTCGATTAATTCATGACTACTTAGCTTTTTATTTTCAGACGTCAAATAATAAGATCCATTGGTAAATAGTTCAGACGCGGCCACATCAAGCGAAAATACCATGTCTTTGCCCAACCGAAAGCCTGCCAATTCAATCGCGTCACTCAACATATCTAGCGCTTGTCGATTGGAGGTGAGATTTGGAGCAAAACCGCCCTCATCACCAACCGCCGTCTGCAAGCCTTGATTTTTAAGCACCGATTTAAGCGCATGGAACGTTTCCACCCCCATTTGCAGTGCCATAGGGAAATCAGCAGCGCCAACAGGCATGATCATAAATTCTTGAATATCTACATTGTTATCCGCATGTGCACCGCCATTTAACACGTTCATCATGGGAACTGGCATCAGCATCTGATCGTCTTGATTAAGCGCTGCAAAAAGTGGCAAATCTGTGGCTTGTGCCGCAGCACGCGCAGCAGCTAATGATACTGCCAGAATGGCATTTGCACCCAATCGTGATTTGTTATCTGTTCCATCCAGTTCACATAAGCGCGCATCTAATACCTCTTGCTCTGCTACTGAAAAATGATGCAAAGTATCGTTTATTTCCCCATTGATATAAGCAATAGCTTTGGAAACACCTTTACCAGCATAACGATGAGGGTCATTATCACGCAACTCACAGGCTTCTCGACTACCTGTTGAAGCACCCGACGGGACACTAGCCCGACCTAGCACGCCATTATCCAATATAACATCTGCTTCTACCGTCGGATTTCCACGCGAATCTAAAATTTCACGGCCTTTAATGCTAGCAATACGCATGATGTATCCTTAAAAAACGTTCATACAAGGGGTTAACGCATGCCGCTATGGCATGAATATCGCCCTCAAAATTAGAATGGATTATACACAGTGTTTAGTTAGTTTGAAATTTTAGGTATAATCCATCCTAGCTCTTTGAGATTTTTCGTAAGGCACACTAAATGGGTAGCATATTTAATATGTTTGGGCCATCACCTATAAGGCCTATTGAACAACACATGCGTAAAACCTATCTATGCGCAAAGCAGCTCTATCCATTTTTTGAAGCCGTATTACAACTGGATTGGGAAACGGCCAACACGATAAAAAACAAAATAGTAACGATTGAAAAAGAAGCAGACCGAATCAAACGCGACCTTCGGCTTCATTTACCAACAGGCTTATTTCTACCCGTTGCCCGAACTGATTTACTTGAGCTTCTTAGCGCTCAAGACAGGATCGCTAACAAAGCTGAAGATATTGCAAGCCTTATTGTTAGTCGACAAATGGTGATTCCTGCGGCTCTTGCCACGCTCTTACTGCCTTTTTTAGCCCGCTGCCTTGATGCGGCCAAACAAGCGTGCCAAGCAATAAATGAGCTTGACGATTTACTAGAAAGTGGGTTTCGTGGCAGCGAGGTAAAAATCGTTGAAGACATGATTGTAACACTGGATGAAATTGAGCATGACAGCGATGATAAATTAGCTGACATTCGACATCGTATTTTTGAGCTGGAAAAGGACTTACCCGCTATTGAAGTGATTTTCCTTTATAAACTAGTTCAATGGATTGGCGACTTGGCCGACCATGCCCAAACTGTGGGCGGGCGACTTCAAATTTTAATTGCCCGGTAAACAACTCCTATGGATTACTCTATTTTATTTCTGATTATAGCGGTTACACTTTGTTTTCTTATGACATGGGGCGTAGGCGCCAACGATTTAGCCAATGTCATGAGCACCACAATGGGTTCAAAAGCAGTTACGGTCAAACAGGCGATGTTAATTGCGGTGATCTTTGAATTCGCTGGTGCCTTTCTTGGTGGTAATGGCGTCACTGAAACCATGCGCGATGGCATTATTAATACCAGCCAACTGTCAGACCAACCTCTAATTCTCATTGAGGGAATGCTTGGTGTTCTTTTGGCATGCACCATTTGGATGAACCTAGCGAGCTATTTTGGTGTGCCAGTATCAATTACCAATGCCTTGGTTGGCTCAATGGTTGGTTTTGGTAGTGTAGTTCTAGGCAGCGACGCCATCCATTGGAGTCAGGTTTCGCACATTGCCATTGGGTGGGTTACGTCCCCGCTAATTGCAGGCATTACTGCTTATGCATTATTTAGTACTATACAACAAGCTATTTTCGTTCAAAGCGACCCTCTTGCAAAAGCAAAATTATATGTGCCGATCTACCTATTTTTAATAGGCTCAATCCTTTCCTTTATTACCGTCTTCAAAGGCTTGCATCATTTTAATATTCACTTGAATATCAGACAAAGTTTGGCGGTTACGCTAGCAACCAGCGTTGTCATTACTATTATTGGAATGGTTTTTATTAGAAAGATGCCAGAACGCGCTAATATGCGTCGACGAGAATGTTTCTTGCAAGCAGAGAAATACTTCGCAATATTGATGGCTATGACAGCTTGTGCCATGGTCTTTGCTCATGGTTCAAATGATGTTGCTCTAGCTGTAGGGCCGTTAAGCATCGTATACAGTTTAGTCATGCAAGCGCACCAACCTATTAGCGCGCTTAATTACCCAAGCTGGATTATTCTATTAGGCTGTGTAGGCGTTGTTAGTGGATTACTGATGTATGGTAGACGCGTCATTGAAACCGTAGGCAGCTCCATTACCGCATTAACGCCTAGCCGTGCATTTGCAGCAACATTAGCAGCTGCGACCACCGTCGTGGTAGCTACCAGCATTGGTATCCCTGTTTCTGCGACCCAAACATTGGTAGGCGCAGTACTTGGCGTAGGCTTAGCTCGTGGTATCGGTGCGTTAAACTTGCTAGTCATCCGTAATATTTTCACGTCATGGATACTGACATTACCAGCAGCGTCATTACTGACGATTATATCTTATAAAGTACTGCATCTATTGATAGGCTAAGACCTACTGCACCCGCGTTACCAACAACTGATCGATTTTAAAGTTATCAATGTCGACCACTTCAAATTTATACCCACCATGAAGGGTAAAGTCTGTTCGTTTTGGGACTTTACGTAGTGTATACATCATAAAGCCGGCAATGGTTTCATAATTTTCATCCTCAGGAAATGAGCTAATATCTAACACCTGCATCACATCCCCGATTGTCGTGACACCATCTACCAACCAAGAATTCTCATCTCGCTGCACAATTTGTTCTTCGATTTGCGGACTAACCATATCCCCCATTAAGGTACTGGTTACATCATTTAAGGTAATTAAGCCAACAACCAACGCATATTCATTAAGGATAAGCGCAAAATCTTCCCGGCTTGATTTAAAGTGAGCAAGAATCTCAGCTAACGTTAATGTATCTGGCAAAATAAGAACGTTATGCAGCAAACTATCCGTGCGTGGTGAATAGGCCTCGCCTGTAAGAACTTGGCTAAGAATATCTTTGGTGTCGACATAACCTACAACACGATCAATACTACCAATACATAATGGATACTTGGCATGCGGATTAGCCGTAATTTTGGCCTTCATACTCTCCGGACTCTCTTGGCGATCAAGCCATACAATATTTTCTCTTGCTGTCATATGAGGAAAAACATCCAGACTTTGAAAAACCACACCCAATTTTTTATCGGGAATAGACAGCCGACACAAATCAATTCCTTCAACGTTCCACTTTAAAGATGGACAAGATTCTAAACCA
>CAZZGV010000011.1:0-17065 GCA_964654255.1 uncultured Legionella sp.
TTTTCAATATTTACGTCACAAACGTGATTTTGATGAAGGACGTGTAATATCGGTCATCAAATCGTCACCTCATCGAGCTGAACCACGTTGTCCTCATTATTTATTATGTGGTGGATGTTCATTACAACATCTTGATGAGTCTACACAAATTCACGAAAAGCAGGCGTTGCTTTTGGATTTATTAGAACGAATAGGTCGTACCCAACCAGAAACGATATTAGCCCCACTGACCAGCGAGCTTTGGCATTATAGAAACAAGGCCCGGTTAAGTGTGCGATACGTTGAAAAAAAACAGTCAGCGCTAGTGGGTTTTCGAGAAAAAAACAACCCACGCTATATTACTGAAATTGAACAATGCCCGGTTTTAAATGCGCGGGTTGATGCTCAAATTGTGAATTTACGTCGTATGTTAGATAGTTTTGAAGCACCACACAGTATCGCGCAGATTGAGGTGGCTGCTGGTGACGATGATATTGCATTAATTTTTCGAAATTTATCTTCATTAAGTCAGCACGATGAAGAAAAACTTAAAGAATTTTCAGATGCCACACGTTTCCGCATCTTTTTACAGCCCGCTGGCCCAGACAGTGTTTTTTTGTTTTATCCAAAAAATACAAGTGATTTTTTAACATATCAACTTTCTGATGAAGCGATTACTTTTGAATTTCATCCTACAGATTTTACTCAAGTGAATGCGGGATTGAATCGATTAATGGTTCAGCAAGCGTTAAGTTTATTGGCATTAGAACCGCAAGACGTTGTTTTGGATTTATTTTGTGGTTTGGGTAATTTTTCATTACCAATGGCAAAGCATTGTGCAAAAGTTGTAGGTGTAGAGGGTAGTGAGGCGATGGTGTTGCGTGCGGGTATGAATGCTCGCGACAATGGACTGGAAAATACAACGTTTTTGTGTGCAAATTTAGAGGATCAGTCTGCTTTATTAAATCTTAAACAGCATAATTTTTCAAAAGTATTGCTTGATCCGCCACGAACTGGCGCGATGGAGATTGTAAAACAAATTGATAAGCTTGATATAGACCGCTTGGTTTATGTTTCATGTAACCCAGCAACACTAGCAAGAGATACGGATATTTTAGTTAATCAACAGGGTTTTCGTCTGGTTGCAGTGGGAGTGATGGATATGTTCCCACATACAGCCCATGTAGAGTCGATTGCCTTATTTGAAAAATAAAAGGACAAAGCATGGTCAAAGTAAAAGAAGGCACCCCTTTGCTAGCGGATGGTACTATTGATGTTGAAGAATGGTTACATCAAGTAGGAAGTAAAGGGTATTTTCAAGACTTAGACCTGATTCGTAATGCTTGTACACTCAGTCAACTTGCAGGGCAAGATCATGCCACGGAAACCGGTGAATCTTGTTTGCAACAAGGGCTTGCAATGGCTGATGTATTGGCAGATCTTGAGGTTGATCAAGAAACTTTAGCCGCTGCAATTATTTTTGAAAGTGTTCATTATGCCGAATTGTCATTGGAGGATGTTGAAGAACAATTAGGCAGTAACATTGCAAAACTCGTTAGTGGTGTTAAAAAAATGAGTGCAATATCCAGCTTTCAAGTGGTTGGTAAATATCCTCAGAATAAGCATCAAATTGATAATGTACGTAAAATGCTGCTCGCCATGGTTGATGATGTTCGAGTCGTTTTGATAAAGCTTGCGGAACGTCTTTGTGTACTGCGCTCATCTGCACCTATGCCCGAAGCAATGCGTCAACAAATTGCCACAGAAGCAATGGAAATTTATGCCCCATTGGCCAATCGTTTAGGTATTGGTGCTATTAAATGGGAAATGGAAGATTTAGCTTTTCGTTTTTTATATCCTGATGATTACAAATTTATAGCAAAAGGTTTAAAGGCCAAACGGTTGGATAGAGACCGATACGTCAATGTGATTGTTGATGAATTGAATCAGCATATGAAGTCTATAGGTATTGCGCATTTTGCTGTGTATGGTCGCTCCAAGCATATTCATAGTATTTATCGAAAAATGAAGCGTAAAAATGTTTCATTAGATGAAATATACGATGCGACAGCTGTGCGGATTTTAGTTGAAACAAAAGAGCAATGTTATGAGGTGTTAGGATTGGTGCATTCTCTGTGGCGCCAAGTGACTGCAGAATTTGATGATTATATTGTAAATGTAAAGCCTAATGGGTATCAATCGCTGCATACGGCTGTCACAGGACCTGAGGGTAGGGTTTTTGAGGTGCAGATTCGTACGTTTCAAATGCATGATCAAGCAGAAATGGGTGTGGCTGCACATTGGAAATATAAAGAGGGCGCTAAACAACGCAAAGAAAGTCATGAGCGTAAAATTGAATGGTTACGTGAGGTGTTATCATGGCACCGTGAAATGGCACATTCTTCTGGTGCATCTCATGCAATTGGAACGGAGTTTTTAGAAGATAGAGTTTATGTTTTTACGCCTGATGGTGATGTTTTAGATTTACCTCAAGGTGTAACACCTCTTGATTTTGCTTACCATGTTCATAGTCAACTTGGTCATCGTTGCCGTGGTGCTAGGGTTAATGGCCGGATTGTTCCTTTAACCTATGCATTAAGAACGGGAGACAAGGTTGAGGTTTTAACAGGCAAGGATCCTAAGCCTTCTCGAGATTGGATAAATCCTCATTTAAATTATTTAAAAACATCACGTGCCAAAGCTAAAGTCTTGCATTGGTTTAAGATGCAAGATTACGATAAAAATAAAGAAGATGGTCGTGAGATCCTTGATAAGGAGTTAAAAGCATTAGGTATTAAAACCGATCGTATTGGTGATATTTTAACCGGCCTTAATTACAAGAGTTTAGATGATTTATTAGCCGCGCTTGGCAGAGGAGATATAAAACTCGGCCAAATTTTAAGTCGATTAACGCCTTCTATAGCAACAGAAGAGGTTGCCACGAATTTTTTGAAGCCACATCAGCGGCCTGAGGCAACGAGTGGTGATCTATGTATTGAGGGTGTTGGTAATCTACTAACGCACATGGCGCGTTGTTGCCAACCTCTACCTGGCGACCAAGTAATTGGTTATATCACTCTTGGCCGTGGTGTATCGGTTCACCGACAAGATTGTTTTAACATCATTCATGCGGGTGAAAAACAAAAACAACGTTTCTTAGCTGTAAGTTGGGGATCATCTTTACGCGAACATTATCTTGTTGATCTTGTTATTAAAGCATTTGATCGCCCTAATCTTTTGCGTGACGTAACGTCATTACTCGCAAACGAAAAGGCGCATGTGTATGCGTTGCAAACGCAGACCAATAAGCAAGAAAATACGACTTATATCACTCTGACTGTTGAAATTGATGGTTTAAATGGTTTATCAAGATTGCTAAATAAATTGGGGCAGGTGCCTAATGTTATAGAGGCACGACGGCAAGTAAATTAATAATGAAAGATGTTAGGCTATTGGTTGACCAAAAATAATCGCCGCCACGACTCTGCGCTGTTCGCTTAATAACACATTAAACGTTCTGCTTGCCGCACCAATTGACATGCATTCAATGCCTATTTGTTGTTGTGATAAATAGTAGATGATTGAAATGGGGAGATGTATACCTGTTTGCTGGTGCCCAACAATAATTACTTCAGGATTTAAATCAAGCAAAGGCTTTAAATTTTCTTCATTTAAATCATGCACGGTGTACACAGGCCATCCGGAAATAATAGTGTCGCGTCCAATAATAACGCTATGTTGATAGACAATTCCATTAACGGTTACGTCTAACGGCGTATAAGCACGTATAGCGTGTTTATCAGGAGCTTCTAATTGGATATGCATGGTGTTTACTGGTTTGATAATTTATACTTTGCCATAGTGTATCACAGGGGTAAGCATGAAGAATCAATTTAAGTGGGATAGAGGCGCTTAATATGGATATTATTATTAACGCAGATATAGATTCGATACCTAAAAGCACTAGCCGTATTCTTACCCACGGTAATTTTTACCACAATATTCTGTCTTGTTTGGGGTATTCAAGTCAAAATCCACCTGTTGCTGATTTATTACGTAGATATCATCAGCTAAATGGTGATTGGATGATAGCATCACCAGTTCATTGGCAAGCAACACATAATGATGCAATGATTATTGCTAGCGGGCATCAGTTGGCGTTGGATGAAACAGAGTCTCGATGTTGGTTTGAGGCATTTAAAGAATTTATTGCTCCAATAAATATGAACTTACATTACCATGATGCGCATACGTGGTTGCTCCAAGCGGAGCAACAGCCGCTTATTAATGCCAAACCCGTTCATGCGTTACATCATCAATCGATGATGCCTGAATTACAACAGTTGGATACTACATTCTTCTGGCAGCGGTTTTTTACTGAAAATCAAATGTTTTTTAGTACGCATGCATTAAATAAAGCTCGTACAGGGTTATATCACATCAATGGTGTGTGGATTTGGGGTATTGGCTCATTAGGTGCGAAGGTCTCCATACCATTGATTTCCGAGAATCGTGAGCTATTTGAACTAGCAACATTATTATCAACAAATGTGAGTGATAGTTATGGTTTGCTTAAAGACACCAAAAAGAGCGTGGTTTTGTGTAATGATCTCAGTCAAAACGATTATTCTGCTTTACAAAAAAAAGTACAGAAAAACACAGTTTGTTGGTATTGGAATAATGAAGCCTGCCAAAGCAAGCCCAAAAACTGGATATCACGTTTTATGGAGAAAATGTAGTTATGCTTATTAAGCAACGTACTTTACCGACAACGTTACCTTCTTTGCCAGTTACGTCTGCTGTTTTGCAACGCGTGTATGCGGCAAGAGGTATTGTGTCCGAAGAGCAGTTAGATAAACGCTTACAAGCTTTGTTACCTTTTAATACATTGTCAGGTATTGAGCAGGCTGTTATTAGACTAGAGCAAGCATTTCGCGCTCAAGAGCGGATATTAATCGTTGGTGATTTTGATGCCGATGGAGCCACTTCTAGTGCTTTAGCGGTTGCTGCCCTGCGCAGCATGGGGGCATTGCATGTTGAATTTTTAGTACCGAATCGTTTTGAATTTGGCTACGGATTAACACCTGCAATTATTGATGTCGCAAAAAAATGGCATCCCCAGCTTATTATTACTGTTGATAATGGAATAGCTAGTATTGAAGGTGTGGATGCGGCCAATGCAGCGGGAATAGATGTATTAATTACTGATCACCATCTACCTGCAGAGACGCTTCCTAAGGCATGCGCGATTGTTAACCCTAACCAAGTGGGCGATCATTTTCAAAGTAAATCTATTGCAGGTGTTGGGGTTATTTTTTACGTGATGTTGGCCTTGAGGCGGCATTTAAGTCATTGCGGATGGTTCGCTGCACAAGATGTGCCAGAACCAAATATGTCACAGTTTCTTGATTTAGTGACGCTGGGAACAGTAGCAGACGTTGTAGCCTTGGATCAAAATAATCGTATTTTAATTAATCAGGGATTGATGAGGATTCGTCAGGGTCTTTGCCGACCAGGTATTAAGGCATTGATTGAAGTAGCTGGAAGAACATGTAATCAATTACGAGAAAGTGATTTAGGTTTTGTGGTGGCGCCACGCTTGAATGCAGCAGGAAGGCTTGATGACATGTCATTGGGTATTGAGTGTTTATTGTGTGATGATTTAGATAAAGCTCGTTTACTAGCAAGTCATTTAGATGATCTAAATATTGAGCGGCGTCGGATTGAAACTGAAATGAAAGATCAAGCCATGCAAGCATTAGATAAATTGGCATTGAATGAGGTTGCATTACCCATTGCACTTTGTTTGGTGGATCAGTCATGGCATCAGGGTGTTATCGGTATTTTAGCGGGGCGTTTAAAAGAACGCTATCATCGTCCAGTGATTGCATTTGCGGTGGTTAGTGATAGTGAGTTAAAGGGGTCTGCTCGCTCGGTTCCGGGGTTAAATATACGTGATGTTTTGGCCGCTATTGATAAAGATAACCCTGGTTTGATCTCTCGATTTGGTGGGCACGCTATGGCTGCTGGTTTGAGTTTGCATCCTGATGCATTTGTTCCATTTCAAAAAGCATTGTTGGCTGAGGTTACTAAGCACCTAGATATTTCACAATGTGAAGGCGAGATATTGAGTGATGGTCCTTTATTAGCGTCTGAGTTAACATTGGAGTTGGCTGCGCTGTTACGAGACTCAGGCCCTTGGGGGCAGCAGTTCCCTGAACCTGTTTTTGATAATGTATTTGAAATTCTAGAACAGCGTTTGGTAGGGCAGCATCATTTAAAATTAACCTTGCAGCATGAGCAAGGAGGTGGAGTGATTGATGCGATCGCTTTTAATATTGATTTAAAGTCGTGGCCTAACCCGCGCGCTCGTTATATGCATGCGGCGTATAAATTAGATATTAATGAATACAACGGCCGAACAAAATTGCAGTTGCTTATCGCTGCAATGCAAGCTGTGCGGCTATAATAGAAAATAAGTGCCCCCTATAGAGCGCATACGGGAGATAAAGTTAATATTTTTTACGATGACGGCGTAATGCATTAACAAGAAAGTAGATGCTCAATCCGACGAAAAACCAGGATAGTAATCCACTGCCAAAACCATGCCCCATAAACAAGCTTGTTAAAATACTGCCTAATAATAGGCCAGTTAAGGCTCCTCGCCAGCGACTATTTTTAGTTGCTTGTCGCGGTGCCGATGATGCATAGGATGGTTTTGGCCGTGGGGCATATCTGAATGAGTTATGCGCGTATGAATTATGAGCAAAGTTATTTGAGCGCATCATCCCAAATCCGCCATTACCAAAACGCCTTGCTGAGGCATCGTTTATAACCAAGCTAAACGTAATGCAAATGAATAAAAAACTTAACAAAACCTTGCGCATTGTTTAATCCTTTTTATATAGGTGTAAAATACGGTTTGATTATAGCTGAATAGTAAGATATCTACCACGAGAGGAGAGCAACGTTGTACCGTCTCAACTATATGGTTTCCTTATTTTTTATGGCAATTGCAACAAGCACGTGGTCTGTGAGTCATCATCCACAAGATTTTTTAAAAAAAATTGCAGGTTCGGCTAATGAAGGGGAACAAATTGTTCAGCACTATTGTGCAAATTGCCATGCTCAAAAACCTATTATTCAGCTAGGTGCTCCGCGTATTGGCGTAGAAGCTGATTGGAGCCCTCGACTTAAACAAAGCATGGAATTCTTATTTAAACATACTGATGAAGGCTTTAATGCAATGCCATCTCGCGGAGGGTGTTTTGAATGCACTGATAATCAATTAATATTAGCTATTCAGGCGATGTTACCAAAAAAATTAAAAAAATAATTTAGTTTAAAATAAATACCAACTTGCTCATAATAAAGCAAAAAAAAGCTGAAAAAATAAACAGCAAGTTCAATTTTTAAATAAAAATGCTAAACCTATTTCAAATCCACCCGATACAGTAGAAAAATAGGGAGGATTAAACTGTGAAAAAACAATTACTACTTTTACCATTATGTGCGTTAACAGTAGCTTGTGGATCGATGGATCCATCAACTGCCGTCGTGGATGATGCAGGGTATACGCATTACACCAAAAGCATGGACTCTGATCACAAGGGCAGTTACTACTTTCCAGAACAACGACCTGCTACAGGCAAAAAAGTTTTTGTGTTTGACCCTAAAGCCACAGCATGGGCAGCTTATGATGCTCAAGGCAATCGGGTGAAAACAGGTAGCGCTTCCGGCGGTAAAGACTTTTGCGAGGATATTGGGCGTCAATGCCATACAGTGAGTGGAACATTTAAAGTCTACTCGAAAAAAGGTGCTGATTGCACATCAAGCATCTATCCTATTGAAACAAACGGGGGCGCTAAGATGCCATATTGCATGCACTTCCATGGTGGGTATTCGATCCATGCGGCCTATGAGGTACCTGATTATAATGCTAGTCATGGGTGCGTTCGAGTATTACCAAGTGCCGCGAAGTGGTTAAACGAAAACTTTATTGATGTGGGAACCACGGTTATAGTGAAACCATACAACTAAGCTGTTCTCGTATGTTACATGTCAAGCCTCTTTTTCTAGGAGGCTTTTTTATTTAGAACTGAAATTCTGATGCCCTAAATGATGACAATTCAATTATTGTACATAAATCAATATTGATGGATACTATTTGAATAAATAAAATTGCACGTATAGCATTGATATATTCAAAGGAGCTATTAATATGCCTAAACTCGATCCATCAGTGGCTGCAGAATTTATTCGTTTAGGGGGCCTTTTATCTGATGCTGTTTTATTTGATATTCCAGATGAGCCTGTTTTTTGTCGGACTAGTGGTGGTAACTGGCGTATTCTAGATGCAAGTACGTTGGCTGGCATGCAATCTACTAATAAGGCATATGAGGATACAATTGCTAGTATAGATACTATTGGACATTTAGGAATTGGTTATCAATTGACCCAGTTAAGTGATGATGATGAAGCATTAAATACTGTTATTAATACATGGTACAAGGCTTTTCCATGGTCGAAATTTGAAATGGTTGAGTCAGAAATGGAGCGCCTGCAATTAATTAATGACCATGATCAAGTGATTAAAAATTTAGATAGATTACTTGATAGGTGTATTTGGAATGTCTATCCGGATGACTATGAGCTTATTGCTAAATTAAACGATGATCTCGATGAACTTGAGGAAAAGTATGAATTTGTTAGGTTGCGTGAGGAAACACTTGCTAGCAAAGCAGATTTGGAAGCAGAGCAGGAATTGTTACGCAACTTTCCAGAAGAAAATGAAGCGCGCCTTAAAGACATTGAGAGTGAGCTTAAAGGTTATGATGATACTTTAGATACGCTTGACCAGGAAATTCATCCTGATGAGTCTCTTGAAAGCTTGTCTGATGAAATAGACTCAGCGAAAGAATGTCTTCTGCATGCTCGAGATTTAGATGCAAACATCATTAAAAGTAAATCCTATGAATGGGCGTTGTATTATAGTAAAAGGCCTCCTGATGATGAGGAAGGAGCAGACGCTGCTGTTTGGCTGTTAAATTCTGATGAGGGGAGTGAGTCATGTGTTTTAACACGACAGCTGCTTCATGTTCTTACGGATAATGCTGCTCAGAATTTTATTGATAGAGGATATACAAGATTAGAGGATCCTCAAAAAGGTCCATTAGAATCTTATTTGAATAGTCTTAGAGAAGAACAACAAGCATTATATTCGGAAGCTAAAAATGCTTTGCGTACAGAGGAAAATGTTCAAAAAGAAGTTTATTCTCTTTCAGAATTTCGAGTACGTGATCCTATTTTGAGAACAGAATATATCGATTGCAAACTCACAAGTGATGGCAGAGATTTTTGTGATCTAGTTATTGGTGCGTGCTTGTGCGCTATAGAAGAACAGCCATCTCTTACTTTGCCTGAACATATAAAAGAATTTATCGAAAAACAATCAGCTATCGGCTATTTAGATATGGTAAAGCAGAAATTTGTGCAATTTATGAATAATAAGTTGGATATTCCAAAAGAACAACGTAGCATTCTTCCATCTATAGCAGTGCAATATCAGTCCCTAGGTGTTCTTCCTAGGTTAAGTATATTTAATGCTAATACAGTTTTATCTCTGGGTGCTGATTTCAAGCTACCGCCGGTTTGCTTACCTCCTGATATTACTGAAGTTGAATATGATAAGCATGTATTCGAGGCTTCGTTATGAGCATTTAAAAGTAAACACTTATTTAGTAATCAGTGTGATCTTCAAGGGAATGTTTGTAGTGACAAGGAGCGAATAATGAAAATGTACTATAAAATTATGGTTGTATTTATATTTTTTTCACTTACAACATCTGTTTGTTCATCTTCAATCTTTCCTCCGGTTGATAAGAATGGCCTTAAGCGCATTGATCCGGAAGCTCAAAATATAATCGAAGACGTCGTTAAAAGATCTCCTAGTACAAAATCCTATTTTTTTAATCAACAAACTCACCAGTATACTATAGAACGCTTAGCCCTGCATCAAAAAATTATCGATGAGATACTTCAAAACAAGCCTTGTGTTAAAAATGGAAGGCCTATGGTTTTGTTTACAGCGGGGTTACCCGGCTCAGGTAAGTCGACTTTTATAAAGAAGAATATTACAAATTTAAATGAGTATATCCATATAGATGCTGATGAAATACGAATGAGAATACCTGAATATAAAGGATGGAATGCAACTAATACACAAGATGAGGTCGGTGATATTATTGATAACTTATTAAAACAGATTGAAAGGTCTTGTAAGAGAAATATTATTTATGATGGCTCAATGGTGGGTTCAAAACATTTTCATGAAGTAAAGCATTTTAAACATTTAGGTTATAACATTTATCTTATATTAGTTCAGGTTCCTAGCGATGTTGCAATAGAGCGTGCATTATTAAGATATCAAACATCAGGGAGATATGTGGAGACTAGTTTTATTATTTATATTTCCCATCATATTGCGCAGGCTTTCTCTGCAGTGAAGCCATTTTTGAATGGTTATATTGTAATTAATGGCGTATCTAAAAAAATTATTGAAGAAAAGAATTTTAATCTTTTTCCACATTAATCATTAGGACACTCATTGTCTATTATCCAAGATCCCTATTGATTTTATGTTAGATATGAAATTACGAGAAAAGTTGCATGGTAAAATTTACGCATAGATTAGTATGCTTTAGCCAATTAAGCTGCTATATGTTCGTTTTTTGAGGTTTAATCTATTTCTCAACATAATTTGATTTTTTGATAGTGAATTTTATTGAAATATATAGCTGATTAGCACTAATTTAGCTTTCTTCTAAAATGCTGCATAATCAATTCTAATGATTTTGAAGTATTGTAGTTTGTGTTACAAGCTAAGCGCTTTTTGTACCAATACATTAATTTGAGCTGGATCAGCTTGTCCCTTGGTTTTTTTCATTACTTGCCCCACGAAAAAAGCTAAAAGTTTTTCTTTTCCAGCTCGATAGTCTGCGGCTTGTTGAGGGTTATTTTTAATTATAGTGCGAATGATTTCGTCAATTTCAGCGTTCATGCCATTCGCCTTATAGCCTGAAGAGGCTATAAGTTCATCGACAGAATCAGCCCCTTGGAGTAGTTTGGTAAATATATCTTTGGCTAGATTGTTGGGAATAGTATTGTCGGTTAAACGATCTAGCAAGCACGCTAAATTTTTTGCAGAAACAGGGGGCTGCTCAAAAGAGAGGTTTTGAGCGTGCAGTGCTGCCATGTAGGTGCCTTTTAGCCAATTAACAATTGTTTTAGGTTCAGCATGGGTTAGGCGTTTTACATCATTATAAAATTCAATGACTGCTCGGGAGCTTAATAAAAAATCTACATTATCGTTTACCAGCTTATCGTGATCTTGGAGCTGTTTGCGGATATCTGCAGGGCAAGCTGGCATGTTTGCTTTAATGGCAGCAATATCTTCAGGACTAATATGTATAGGTAATAAATCTGGATCTGGAAAATAACGATAATCATTTTCGTTTTCTTTGCTTCGTAATACTTGTGTGGTGTTTGTGTCCGGGCAATATAAACGTGTTTCTTGTGTAACTTGCTGGCCTGCCTCTAGAATATCTTGATGGCGAGCTTGCTCATAATGGATAGCTTTTTCAATAAAACGAAATGAATTTAGATTTTTTAATTCGGTTCTCGTACCCAACTGTTCTCTATTTTCAGGTTTTAAAGACAGGTTAACGTCGCAACGAAATGAACCTTCCTGCATATTCCCATCACAAATACCTAAAAATTGTAGAAGTTGATGTAGCGTCTTTAAATAACTAATGGCCTCGCTTGCTGAAAACAAACAAGGTGCTGTTACAATTTCAAGCAAAGGCGTGCCTGCACGATTTAAATCAATGCCGGTATAGATTGGGGTTATATCATGTAATGATTTACCAGCATCTTCCTCTAAGTGCGCACGCACTATATGAATTTTACGGCCGGAATCAATTTCTAAATAGCCATTGCTAACAATTGGACGTTGGAATTGACTAATTTGATAACCTTTTGGTAAATCAGGGTAGAAGTAATTTTTTCGTTCAAAAAAAGAGTGATCGTTGATTTCCGCATTGATTGCCAAACCAAATTGTATAGCCATGCGCACTGCTTCTTTATTCAATACAGGCAAAACACCTGGTAAGCCAGCATCAATAAAACTAGTTTGGGAGTTTGGCGGTGCTCCGTAGGTGGTAGCCGTGCCTGAAAATAATTTGGAGCACGTTTTTAATTGTGCATGAACTTCAAGACCTATCACCGTTTGCCATGTCATTTTAAAACTCCTTCGGTGTTGTCGTATGCCAATTGGTTATTTTTTGGTAGATATGTGCAGTATTTAGCAAGAACGCTTCGCTAAAATGTGGGCCTATAAATTGCATCCCAATGGGTAGTCCCGCAGCATTGAACCCTGCTGGGATAGAGAGGGCCGGGAGCCCGGCTAAATTGGCTGCTACCGTAAAAATATCCGCTAAATAACGTTGTGTTGGGTTGGTTATTTTCTCGCCTAATTTAAATGCACATGATGGGGCGGTAGGGCCTAATATTAAGTCCACTTGCGATAATGCCTGTTGTAGTTCTTCTTGAATCATACGTCGTATTTTTTGAGCTTGTACATAATAATCATCAAAAAAACCAGAGGATAACAGATGAGTGCCAGTAAGTATGCGCCGCTTTACTTCGCTGCCAAATCCTTCGGTGCGTGAACGTGTAATTAATTCTTGCAAATTTTCAGCATGCGCCGTCCGGTGACCAAACCGTATACCATCATAGCGTGATAAATTGGATGAGGCTTCAGCACAAGCAATGACGTAATAGCAGGGGACCCAGAGCGGGTGTAATGAGATATCCAGTTCAATGATCTCAGCTCCTGCCTGTTTGAGTAGAGCAACTGCTGCACGAATTGCTTGTTGTATATCGTTGTCGACATCGGGGTGAAAAAAGCACGTAGGCAACCCAATACGCACGGATGTTAATGGCCTATTTAATGTGGCTGAATAGTCTGGTATGGGTTTATTAAGAGAGGTTGAATCATGCTCATCAAAGCCTGCCATAGCTTGTAAGATTAATGCAAGATCCTCCGCGCTGTGTGCTATTGGCCCTGCTTGGTCGAGGCTAGAGGCATAGGCGACCATACCAAAACGAGAAACTAAGCCATAGGTTGGTTTTAGTCCAGAAACCCCACAAAATGCTGCGGGTTGTCTGACGGAACCACCTGTATCTGATCCGGTAGCAAACGGGACAAGGCCTGCAGCCACTGCAGCAGCAGAGCCACCTGAGGAGCCGCCAGATACATGCGCTTGATTCCATGGGTTTTTGACAGGCCCAAAATAACTGTTTTCATTGGCGGAACCCATGGCAAATTCATCCATATTGGTTTTGCCAAGTACAACAGCACCTTGTTGCTCTAAACGTTTAACAATCGTTGCAGAATAGGGCGCCTGAAAATTTTCCAACATCTTTGATCCACATGTGGTGGGCATATTTTCAGTGCAAAAAATATCCTTATGTGCAATAGGAATGCCTGTAAGGGGAGCGGCTTCGCCGATTTTTAATAGTTTATCAGCATGTTTTGCGGCACAAATCGCATGTTGTTCGTCTATAGATATAAATGCATTTAATTCTTTGGCGTTGTTTATTCTCTTTAGATAATGCTCTGTAAGTTCTAAGCTTGAAATTTCTTTTTTTCTAAGGGCTGTTATCAACGCTCGTAATGATTGGGTGTGCATATGTTTATTTTCCTGAATCGATTACTTTGGGAACTAAATACAGGTTATCAGTGAATAATGGGGCGATAGCTGCCAATTGCTCTACAGCGTTTGTTTCTCGTACTTGATCATCTCGTAAGCGTTGCTGCAAATCGAGTGGATGAAAAAGTGGGGCAACATTTGTTGTATCAATTTGGCGTAGTTGCTCCACAAATGCCATGATCGTATTCATATCTTGGCTTTGTTGTTTTGCACTTGCAGCATCTATTTCTAGATATGCCAATGCTGCAATTTTTTTTAAATCGTGTTCAGACGTAGGCATGGTTTATCCAATGAGTAAAACTATCGTTAATTTGATTGCGGCCCGTTTATAGCATGAATAAAAACGGGAGTAATCTATATACATTGCCATTGCAGTGTAGCTATTTTACAGTAGAATGCTGGAAATGTGATTATATTTTAAAGAGTATTTTGTAGATGTCGCAGCAGATGAAAACAGCGGGCGGGGTAAGCATTCAATATAAGCAACAAGACCTTGAATATCATCAAGCTATTGAACCTTTATTAGATAAATTAGACTCTTATAGGGGGGCGTTGTTTGCCTCTAGTTTTGAATACCCAGGGCGTTACACTTGCTGGGATATCGGTTTTTATAACCCGCCGCTGGTGATTACTTGTATTGGTTCACAAATACACCTTGAAGCATTGAATAAGCGTGGTGAATTGTTGCTTGGCATGATATTGCCGGTACTAACTGCTTCGGGCGATCTTGACATTCTTGAGAGCAATTTTATCGCATGCAAAATTCAGGTTAAAGAAAGCGAACGAGTGTTTAGTGAAGAAGAGCGCAGTCACCAACCTTCTGTTTTTACAGTTTTACGCTTAATAATCGCGTTTTTCAAATCAGACGAAGAACCGTATCTTGGTTTATATGGTTCTTTTGGCTATGACTTAATTTTTCAATTTGAAGCGATACAAAAAGTCAAACTGCGATCATCCAGTCAGCGGGACATGGTTATTTATTTACCGGATGAAATTTTTGTAGTCAATCATCGAAAAGAGTTAGCGTTTGTAAGGCGTTACGATTTCGAATTTCAAGGTCTATCTACAAAAGAGTTGCCTCGTGATGGAATTAGTGCGGTTTATAAGGCTGAATATACGCCAACACAAGAGTGTGACCATGTTCCTGGAGAGTATGCACAATTAGTGGAAAAAGCGAAAGAACGCTTTACATGTGGGGATCTTTTCGAAGTTGTGCCTAGTCAAACATTTTATCTTCCTTGCCCTGAAAAACCATCCGTTATTTTTAAACGGATGCGAGATAAAAATCCATCACCTTATGGTTTTTTTATGAATTTGGGTGAAGGTGAGTATTTAGTTGGCGCATCTCCAGAAATGTATGTGCGTGTGCAAGGTAATCGTGTCGAGACATGTCCTATTTCAGGTACGATTAAACGTGGTTTTGACGCAATTGAAGATGCAAATAACATACTCGCATTGCTGACATCTGAAAAAGAAACGTCTGAACTGACAATGTGTACAGATGTTGATAGAAATGATAAGTCGCGTATTTGTGAAGCGGGCAGTGTGCGGGTTATTGGTCGACGTCAGATTGAGATGTATTCTCGATTAATTCATACGGTAGATCACGTTGAAGGGCAGTTACGTGATGGTTTTGATGCGGTGGATGCTTTTTTAACGCATATGTGGGTTGTAACCGTTACCGGCGCCCCAAAGCTGTGGGCGATGAATTTTATTGAGAAACATGAAAAATCTTCTCGAAAATGGTACGCAGGTGCGGTTGGATGGTTTAATTTTAATGGCAATCTGAATACGGGCTTGGTGTTGAGAACGATGCGAATTGAGCGTGGTATAGCTGAAATTCGTGTAGGGGCAACGTTGCTTTATGATTCTGATCCTCAAGCAGAAGAGCAGGAAACGCAATTAAAAGCATCCGCATTTTTGGATCTATTGCTTCAACCCACAAAACCTACAACACAGACGATTGATAATTACACCCCAGGTTTTGGGCAACGCGTGCTATTGGTTGATCATCAAGACTCGTTTGTTCATACGTTAGCTAATTATATTCGCCAGACTGGCGCAGATGTCACAACTGTTCGCAGTGAGCATGCGTTGGATTATTTAAAGAAGTATCATTATCATTTGGTCTTGTTATCACCAGGGCCTGGTAAGCCACGTGACTTTAATTTATCTGCAACTATCGATGCTGTGATAGCAAAAAAAATACCTTTATTTGGCGTATGTTTAGGTCTTCAAGGCATTGTGGAATATTTTGGGGGTGTTTTGGATGTTTTAGATTATCCAATGCATGGCAAACCTTCTTTAATTAATGTGCTAACAAACCGTGGTCTTTTTTCTGGTTTTGATGATTCATTTATCGCAGGCCGTTATCATTCTCTTTATGCACGCAAAGAAACGATGCCCACTGTATTAGATGTTACTGCTATTAGTGATGATGGCATCATTATGGCGGTTTCGCATAAAACATTACCTATTCATGCGGTACAGTTTCATCCTGAAACAATTTTATCTTTGCCAAATCAATCAGGATTACGCATTATTAAGAATCTGATGAGTATGGTGAGTATGGATGCGCTCTAAACTTTTAATGATTTATCTAATTGCTATTGTCCTAGGAATTTTGACAGGTGTTACTGGTTCTTTGTTGATATTAGCAATAAGCGGTTTGTCTAAATTAATGGTAGTGGGGCTTGGGTATGTTCGTGTTTATGGATGGCCGGTAGGTATTATTTCAGCTGTAGTATCTATGATTATGGTTTATACCTCTTGGTTGTTGGTAAGAGTATACGCCCCTGAGGCTTCTGGTAGTGGTGTGCAAGAAATTGAAGGTGCGTTAGTACATGAGCGTCCTGTTTTATGGCGTCGAGTCTTGCCTGTTAAATTTGTTGGTGGTGTTCTTGCGATTTGTTCTCATTTGGTCGTTGGGCGTGAAGGGCCAACGATTCAACTAGGCGGAAGTTTAGGTGCTATGATGGCAGAACTGCTTCATCTGTCCCGCCATCATCGTGATGCACTGATTGCAGCAGGTTCAGCTGCAGGACTTGCTACAGCATTTAATGCTCCTTTAGCGGGTATTTTATTTGTTTTAGAGGAAATGCGTAGTGAGTTTCGCTTTTCATTTACTAACTTTACGGCTGTTGCGATTGCTTGTGTTTTTTCTACTATTGTTCTCCATCTCATTATTGGTTCAGCTCCGGCTATTCCAATGGCTGTTTTTACTTTACCTAGTTTACGCTCCTTAATTTTATTTTTTATTTTTGGCATCATTGTTGGATTGGTTGGGCTTTCGTTTAATGTCGTTTTAATGAAAA
>CAZZGV010000012.1:0-7140 GCA_964654255.1 uncultured Legionella sp.
TCCACACGTTGATAACCAACCACGCCACCCGTCACAGATTTATGAATTTGGATTAGAAGGCATTCTGCTGTTTGTCATCGTTTGGTGGTACGCTGCTCGTCCACGACCAGCAGGTTGTGTATCTGGTGTCTTTTTAATGGGGTATGCTATTGCCCGATTAATCGTTGAATGTTTTCGTGAACCCGATGTTCAACTGGGATTCATGGCTTTTGATTGGTTAACCATGGGACAATTACTATCTATTCCAATGCTTTTGGCTGGCTTTTTATTATGGTGGAACAAGCGACATGAAAACCTATCTACAGCTTCTTGAATATATTTTAAAAAACGGCACAAAAAAAACTGACCGCACAGGCACAGGAACATTGTCTGTTTTTGCCTATCAAATGCGCTTCAATCTTGCCGAGGGTTTTCCCTTGGTGACAACCAAAAAACTACATATGCGTAGCATTATTCATGAGCTATTATGGTTTCTCCAAGGTGATACTAACATCGCTTATCTGCGTGAAAATGGTGTATCTATTTGGGACGAGTGGGCAAATGAACATGGTGATTTAGGCCCTGTTTATGGCAAACAATGGCGCAGTTGGCCTACCGCAGACGGCCACACTATCGATCAATTAACTAACGTTTTACAACAAATAAGAACCAACCCTGACTCACGCAGACTATTGGTCAGTGCTTGGAATGTTGGTGAGTTGGATAAAATGGCACTGGCACCTTGCCATGCATTATTTCAGTTTTATGTTGCCAATAATCGCTTGTCTTGCCAATTATACCAACGCTCTGCCGATGTATTTTTAGGCGTGCCGTTCAATATTGCATCTTATGCATTATTAACTCACATGGTAGCCCAGCAATGCGATCTTGAGGTAGGTGACTTTATCTGGACCGGTGGTGACTGCCATTTGTATAGCAATCACTTAGAACAAGCCAAAACCCAATTGCAACGAACACCATTACCCTTGCCACAATTAGTCATCAAACAAAAACCCGCGTCTTTGTTTGACTATACATTTGATGACTTTGAGTTTGTTAACTACCAATCTCATCCAGCAATTAAAGCGCCGATTGCTATTTAATTAGGGAAGACCCGTTTTATCCTTTAATACCTAGCGTTTAAACGCGTTAGGAATTGATAAGCCATTTGGTAACCATCCTGACTCTTGGTAAAACGTACCCGGTGGGCACGCTACGCTTTACCCACCCTACATGATTTTTATAATAAAATATCCTAATACATGCTATTCGGGTTCATTAGGCACAATAAGCCACATCACTAAATAAACAAGCAATGCTGAACCGCCCACTAGGAAAAATAGTATGAAGAGCAGCCTCATCCAAAGTGAGTCAATTTGAAAATAATCACCCAATCCTCCGCAGACCCCTGCGATTTTACGGTCTGTGCGAGAACGCCAGAGTTTTCTGTAAGGTTTCGATAGTTGCTTCATAATAGCTCTTTTTTGTAGTTATAACTAAACGTATCAACATTGTTGCTATCCTATATATCCTTGGCACAGCAACAATAAAAGCCTATTTTATTTCTTTTTATCCGTATGTGAATGCTTTTCACGGGGTTTATCAGTTTTATTATGTGTCGCATTGTGTTGGTCATGGCGACGAGCATCCTGTGATTCATGTGTAAATCGTTTTCGTGACGTCATTTTATGTCTCCAAAAGTCAATACATCTTCACTTAAGCGTAGGCTGGCTTTGCTTAAAATTCAAATCATCAAGACAAATCCATCGGGTCAACATCCATGTTCCAGCGCACATCTTTATTGATTTTACTTGTAGCCAACCACTCTCGGGTGAGGTTCAGAGCAGTCTTTAATTTTTTTCGAGACGATGATTTCACTAAAAGCTGCATGCGGTGCTGTCCTGCTTTGCGCGCAAGTGGCGCAGGTGCAGGACCCAATACATGCATGTCATTAAGATGCAATTGTTCTTTAACCGCGTGCAAAAACTGCAGCACATTCGATAAATTTTTCCCCTGTGCACGAATCATGGTGAGAAAATGATATGGTGGAAGTTCTGCTTGTTGACGCATGATAAGCAACGATTGAGCAAACGCGTTATAACCTTGCTGAACCAGTACATTTAATAATGGATGTTGAGGTAAATAAGTTTGAATAACAACGTGACCTGGAAGCTCCGCGCGTCCGGCACGCCCAGCGACTTGTGTTAATAATTGCCCTAAACGTTCCAGCGCACGAAAATCCTGATTGTAAAATCCATTGTCTGTATCCAATACAACAACTAGCGTTAAGCGTGGAAAATGATGCCCTTTAGCTAGCATTTGTGTGCCCACAATTAATTGCGCATCGCCATCGTTAATGCGAGTTAAACAAGCATCCAAGGCTTGTTTTTTTCGAATTTCATCGCGATCAATACGTAATACAGACGCAGAAGGAAACTGTGCACTTAAATATTCATGAACTCGCTGGGTCCCAGCGCCCACTGGCAATAATTCACGACATTGACAGCTATTACATTGGGTTGGAATCGATTGCGTAAGACCGCAATGATGACAGACCAGCCGGCCTAAGCTTCGATGCATGGTTAGATGGGAATCACAGGCGCGACAATCTGCCATCCAACCACATTGATGACATAATAAAACCGGCGCAAAACCTCGGCGATTGATAAATACTAGCACTTGATGCTGTTGCTCTAAGTGCTCTTTAATAAGTGCCAGAGTGGCGCTGGCCAAACCATGCTGCAAAACCTGATTACGAATATCCAATATTTGATAATGCAACGGCGGACTATTTAATGCTTTTTGAGTTAAACGTAGCAACGTGTATTTATTTAGCGTGCAATTATGCAAACTTTCTAAGCTAGGTGTCGCCGAGCCTAAAATAATTGGAATATGACGAACGTGAGCACGCATTAACGCGGTATCTCGCGCTGAATAGC
Source organism: uncultured Legionella sp. (assembly GCA_964654255.1). GTDB lineage: Bacteria > Pseudomonadota > Gammaproteobacteria > Legionellales > Legionellaceae > CAZYME01. The sequence goes on from CAZZGV010000012.1 coordinate 2,919, forward strand.
GCACGCCTTCCATTTGCTTTAACGAAGTATCATGCTCCTCATCGACAACAATTAAACCCAGCGCAGGCATTGGCGTAAAAATAGCAGCGCGCGTGCCGATTACAAGCTTAACAGATTCATCTTGCGCCCAAAGCCAAGCAAGTTGCCGCTCAGTATCACTCAAATTAGAATGGATAACCGCCATCGGCTCATTAAATCGCTCACGAAAGCGCGTCAATAACTGCGGCGTTAAGCCTATTTCAGGAACCAATACCAACACTTGTCGACCTGCGGCAAGTACCTTAGCAATAACCTGTAAATACACCTCTGTTTTGCCGCTTCCTGTAACCCCATGTAACAAGAAACAATGATACGACTGTAAATCGGTACAGATCGCCTCCACAGCCTCTGCCTGCTCAGCATTCAGCGGCAAAGGAGACGTGAGCGGGCGATTCGATAACAACGGTTGCTGAGATTGTATGCGCTTAATGATAATGTTTTTTTCTAATAATGCATCCAACTGTGTTGCATTAAACCCCGCCTGTATTATCGTTTTTTTAGCGGTAAGCGGCGGCTGTGTCGCCAAAAAATCAATCAATGCATGTTGACGAAGAGAGCGACTTGTTATCAGGTTGTGGGCTTGCGTTACATCCATTGTTAATTGGTAATAGTCTGCTGTAGGAATAGCATTCTCTTTATCACTACGCAATTTTTTAGGTAACGCTAACGGAATAACTTCTGATAATGGCGATTGATAATAACGACTGACCCACAAACAAAGCGCCAACAACTCCCCTGAAACAAGCGGCTTTTCATCAATAACGCTTGCAATGGATTTAGTACTGGCATGCATGTTTTCTGGAAAATAGCGCCCAAGCACCACGCCCATACGCATTTGTTTACGAAAAGGCACCCATACTCGCGCACCGCAGGCCGGTTCTACACTATCAGCATAGTAGTCAAAATAATCACGATTGGTATTAAAAACACAAACTTTAAAAACAGGCCTCACTTGCGCCATGTATGACTCGCTGATTGCCCTGGGGCAGAAAAGACTTTTACCACCACACACTCAATGCGATGACGTTTTAATTCGTCCTCATCTTTAATCAGCTCGTTCACAAACCAACGAGATAACTCTTCTACCGTAATGTTGGTTAGCGGCATCAGTGTTACGTCCTCTTTTAGAAAAGGGATTTTTTTATGATTAAACGTGAAATAATAATATTCGTCGTCTTCTGCATACTCTAAAAACGGTGAAAATTGCGGCATCAAAAACGTCTGGTTTAATTGCTTGCACAACACATGAATCCGCTCTTTATAATAGCGATAGTCAAATGTCATACCATTGTCTTCTACCCATGTGGTTAATGCCAGATAAACGCCATACATATGTCCGTGCAGCGGCTCTCTATCTGTTGCAGAAAAAATAGTGGTATGGCCTGCAGAAAATTTCATTGACTCTTTTTGTAGCTCTACAGTAGTCAGGTATTTAGACATCATTATAAACTCGCTCGTTTATCTTGCAGTTGAAAACCATTCAACATCACATCAGATTGTTTAGAAAGAGCGATGACTTTAAACAACTCGCCCATTTCACTTGGATGAAGTAATTTTTTAACAGCCTGCTGGCTATGCAGTTTTGCAGGCCCATCAGCAACACCCTCAAGCAAGCTTAGCAAACCATTGCCCAGCAAAAAAGAGGCCTGATTAGTATAGCCAGCCACATGAAAACCAGCATCATGCCCCGCTTCCGCCACATGAGTAAAATCAACATGTGCAGTAATATCTTGCTCGCCAAGATGCGCCAAAGGATTGGTATGAGCTAAATGGCGATAATGACACATTAACGTCCCGGTCTGGCGATCAGGATGATAATATTCGTGGCGCGGGAATCCGTAATCTATAATCAGCATCACGCCCGCATTCAACATCTTGTAACATTGGCAAAGCCAGTCATCCATGAATAAATTCACTTCGGATTGATAAGGGTAAATACCCTGCGGCAAAACCGCGTGAACATGGTCCGCCAAACGAGCATTGATGCAGGGCTTAAATACCTCGTGCAACTCATCATCCGCATTTAATGTAATATAACTTTCTAATAACGCATTCTCCGTTTGCAAAAAACGGTGAACTGGCATGGCATCAAATACTTCGTTAGCAATGATAACGCCATTAAATGCCTGTGTTGGCCAATGAGAAAGCCACTTAACTCTATCTGCTAGATGCGGAATTTTTAAGGCAACAAGCTCGCGCTGCCTATCTTGTAAATGCCCACTAACTTCTAAAATATGGTATTCACGCGGCAAACTATTTAAACGCTCAAGCTGTGTTAAAATATCCACACAGAGCTGGCCCGATCCCGCTCCAAATTCAAATAAAATCGGCTCAGCTACATGATGCATTACTTGTTGGCATTGATTCGCCAACGCTTGCCCAAATAGCGGGGTGAGTTCAGGGGCGGTAATAAAGTCGCCACGCTCACCAAATTTTTGAGTGGCGGAACTATAATAACCGAGGTTCGGCGTATATAACGCTTGTTGCATAAATTCCACAAAAAGGACGGGCCCTTTTTGGCGTAATTCTGCACGAATAAGATCAAGTAAAGTCATAAGTGAGGAACATACCTTGAATCACGACAACAAACAAGCCAACCGAGTAGCCTTAATAACTGGAGCCGCTCGTAGAATAGGCGCGAGTATCGCTACACATTTGCATCAGGCCGGGTTTCGCGTTGTTGTTCACTGCAACCAGTCAACCATAGCCGGACAAAAACTTGTAGACGAAATGAACCATCGTCGTAAAAATAGTGCGTTAATGCTTTCTGCTAATTTAATGATAAAGCAAGAAGCAATAGACCTTATTACCAACAGCATCGCCTGGACAAACCGTCTTGACCTGCTGGTTAATAATGCGTCTACTTTCACTAAAACCAGAATAGATAATGTGGATGATAATGAATGGGAGCGCTTGTTTACTACTAATGTAAAAGCACCCTTTTGGCTAAGCCAGTCTGCTTACCTACATCTAGCAGCGCACCACGGCTCAATCATCAATATTACCGATATCCATGCCAAAAAACCGTTAAAAGACTATTCAATTTATTGCCAATCAAAGGCGGCTTTAGCCATGCAAACGCAATCATTAGCACGTGAATTTGCACCGCTGGTACGAGTCAATGCCGTGGCTCCGGGGGCCACCATGTGGCCGGAGCAAGATAATAAACTGAGCCACGAGATACAACAAAAAATTATCGAAAGAACACCTTTAAAACGGCACGGGGACCCAGCCTTCATTGCCCAAGCGGTCATGGCGTTGGCAGAAAATCCATTTATTACCGGACAAACCTTGAGCGTGGATGGTGGGCAGGAAATTGTCTAGCAAGACTATCCAATATCCTCACGCACAACGCCTGGCAAAATTTCAACAATCCGTGCTAACCATTTTTTAGTATCAGCCCTCATAATCGTGTTAACGCGACCATAAATTCTGGTATTTAGAGTGCAATGTGTTAAAGCAGAAAGTGGCTTATTACAACGGATTGAAAAATAGGCGCGATCTTTATTAATAATCGCCACCTGGTTATCAACCAACAACTTACCAAACGGAATCTTGCTACTTAAAACCCCTGACACCACTTTTTCTGGCAATTCAGCGAAATTCATCGTCACTACAGCTGTTTCAACCATCACCTCTTGGTTTTGTTCCTGGGCAATTTCGGCGTTATTTCTTGCTAAATCTTTATCAATTAACATTACAATAATTCGAGAATACGTATTATTTTTTCGATCCCTTACCGCATGTATTGTCTGCACAATCGGTGCGCGTTGATAATAGTTTTCTATGCCAGGTGTCATTAAATTTTGTGTTAACAAATAATCATAAGGCTTAGGCAGCATTGCTTCATTAACAGGAATGCCTGGCAAATTGTTTTTATCAACTTTAGAAAAATTATCCAATACTTGTTGAAACGTGGTTGTATTATTATTAATAAAAACAGCACCTGCATGCACAGCGTGCAAGCAAAACATGAACACGGCGCACAATATATGTCGTTTACTCATTATTTATCCTAGCAAATGTATATATTTTTCAATGTCCGTCAGGCCATTTAAACCATAAAAAATCTGCAGCTGGTCTGCATTTAATTCTGCTTTAAAATAATAACGAACCAATTTTTTACTTTGTAAAACCGCTTGATAATCATTTTCAAGACGCGCCAACCCATACAAATGCGTCA
>CAZZGV010000012.1:7150-9820 GCA_964654255.1 uncultured Legionella sp.
AAATAATGCAAGCGCTCCTGAAAAGTCACGCGACTCTCTATGGTTTCATCCTGTAACAATTGCTGATAAAGCCATGGTTTACCACTGCCCGCACGTGAGATCATGTATGCATCACAACCACTAACGGCTATCGCTTGTGCTAACGTCGCTGAATCTGCAATATCGCCATTCGCAATAACAGGAATATCAACAGCTTGTTTTATGTGCCCAATACGATACAAGTCCGCCAGTGTATCATAATCGTCCGTCCAACGTCGTCCATGCACAATAAGCGCATCGGCACCAGCGTCTTCAATCGCTAAGGCCCGCGCAATATCCTCTGCAGGAGAATCCCCAATCCGCAGTTTAACCGTCAATGGAATGTCTATCGTTTTACGCACAGCACTCACAATAGCACACAACCGCTTAGGCGTTTCTAACAAGGCACTGCCTGCACCCTTTTTACGAATCTTACTTTTAGGACACCCACAATTAAGATCAATTAAATCAGCACCAATTAACTGTAATTTCGTAGCTGCCTGCGCAATAACTAGCGGATCATTGCCGGCCAACTGATAACAAAGCGTGTTTTCTTCTGGCGCACGATATAAATATCGAGAATCAACTTGATGTTTGTATAATACATCGTATGCTGAGATCATCTCAGAGACACAATATGCAGGCGGGAGAAACTGATAATACAGCTGTCTGAATGGGGCACAGCTAAACCCAGCCAATGGCCCTTGTATCAGACGATTAGAGAGTTGCAGTGAACCAATAGTAAATGGCACATTAAGATATGATTGCTGAGAAATCTTCATAACCGCTGATTTTAACATATTTTTCTATCACCGCTCAGGAGGGAAAGGCTCATGGAAAAACAGTTTCTTGATGCTATAGATCTGCTAAAAATAGCAACGCAACATGCTTACTGCGCAGAGCACCTTCTCAAGCAAAACGCTGAAGTCATCATGGACAATCACCTGACTGTAGACATGCTTTTACCGATTACCTCATTAATGTATCTAGCCTTTGAACTCACATTAAAGGCCTATTTATTACATGACCACGGACAAATAAGGCAACATAAAAATCTATTTGAGCTTATTGAATTGAATAATGAACTTGGCTTATCAGCCCAAGAGGTCCAACTCATAACTACACTTGCCCGCCAACAGGCCTTTCGAAAAGGCATAGACCACGCGTCATGGAAAAATCGCCAAGAATTCCAGGTTTTTTGTGAACAAATCATGTCCGTTTATGCACGGCTTCAAGAAATGATGCCGTTAGAGCTACAGAGTGATTACCAATAGTTTTCAAAAAACTTCGCTCCACTTCATCTACTGCATTAAAAATTTTGTAATTTCTATAATCAAATCGGATTCTTTGCTACTACTGAGCATGAAATACCATTCTATCGAGCTTGCACGATACATGAGGTTTTGTATTTTTTAATCATCTAAAAGTTTGTATATCAATAATTTGAAAAATGGTAATTGGCTCAAAAAATCCTCCGGGTTGTGGCAAAGCAATTAAGAGCGTTCGAAAAGAGCTTAAAGATAAGGCCGATAGCGTGATAATCTCCTTTTCGTAGATATTTAATAAATGCGAGTAATATGATTCAGATTGATAACCAGACACCGTTTTTTTACGACCGGTTTCTGATTCAACAATATAGGCTATTCGTGTTTCTGTTATTTGTCCTATAAATCTACATTTTTCATGATAAATAAATTTAAATAACGATTTATTTTTTAGTAAAAAACGAAACGGAATAAATCGCGGATCATGACGAATGATCCTGCGATAATTTTTTTCTAGACAAAATGAATTAAAATCATCATGAACATTCATTGCGTGTTTTTAAGCTGTTCAGCTCCCATTAATTGGCTTATCTGCTCTGGACTTAAACGTTTTTCGACTGGAATATGGCCCGCAATTTGTTCATATCGCCATTGATCATGATCCGTGCCACTTGCCGGATGATAGCTTATAGTGTGATTTTTATTAATTTTTAGAATAATCTCCAAGGGAATTTGTTTGATCTCGTCTTGTGTTAAGCCAATAGCTTCGATTAACTCTTTAAAATTAGAAGAAAACAGTTGTATCTGTTGGCCTTGATTACCTTGATTGAATATTTTTATTACATTATGTATGTTTTTATAACAAGAATGCATTATAAAATAAAATCGCAAAAAAATAAAAATATTTCTGCTGCCCTGCTAAAAGATGAAAAAGTAAATTTGAAAAAAGCTATGATTTACAACATCGACGTTTGAATTTGTTGCGCTACGCCCTGTTTAAACTGGCCCCAGGCAGGGACTCGTGCTATTTGTTGAGACGATTTCAAATAAAACACACCCTCTTTTTCACGCCCCAGAGCAGGAAAAAGCAACAAATGATTAAGCTGCATTGCCAAATGATAACTATCCATACCCAATGCATATAACCGATTGTAACTATTAAATTGCTCTGGCCAATTTTTCTGACCCATTTGGTGATTAAATACCCATGGCATATCACAGAAAATAATACCGTTTAAATCACGATCCTGTATCACATTGGTACTTCCCGCATACACAGCTGATGTTGAAAAAACTGGCACATCACCAGCGTAATAATAATTGAGCAATGGCATAATTTGTCGTGCTTTCGATGGGTATGCCAATAAAAAAATCATATCAAAATCTT
>CAZZGV010000012.1:9830-16843 GCA_964654255.1 uncultured Legionella sp.
ACGACTAGGGGTGGACTCGACATTGCGTCCAAGAAATTTCTTTAATTGTTGTTGACGTGCTTCACTATCCGTTATTTGTAGAAAATCACGAATCACCGCATTCATGTCATCCTTCGAACGATAGTGTAATGTGTCAACAATATGACCACCTTTTTTTTGCCACTGCCCTGCAAACGCACTAACAATCTCGGTGCCCCAATCACCGTCTGGAGCAATAACCAAAGCACGGCCAAACCCATTTGCACGGGCTTTATCCGCAACTTGCCGAGCTTCTATACTGGGCGATAAACCAAATTGATACGCTTGTTCATTAGGGCGAGTATCCAAATCATTCAGCAATAAGGTTGGAACTGGGTGCTCCATTGCAGCAACTGTAGCTACATCTGCTTTGCTCAGTGGCCCTACAATATAGTCAGCCCCATTTGCTATTGCGTCTTGATAAAGTGATTTGATATTTGCCGTGTTCGTATCATAAAGGCGCACCGTAGTGGCGTTTGATGAATTCGCCGCCATAAAACCATCTTTTATCGCGCCACCAGGACCCGCTAATGGACCTGTCAAAGGTAACAACAACGCCATATGTTTTGGCGCCGCAAATAAATGTGGAGAGATTCCATCTGCTTTAGTAGATAAAACAAAGTGCCCAGGGTGCTGTGGGTAGTGTGCTTGCCACTGTTTAACTTCAGCGACCATTGTTTGCGGGCTATCGTATTTTTTTCTTGAAATAACGGCCAACCGTATCCACCCATGCAGTGTCGAAGGCTCATTAACTTCTGCCATTAATGTATCAAGCTCCTCAGCCGGCATCATTGTCAACGTTAGCCACAACGCTCGTCGATTATGCGCTTGTGACACCTCATCAGGGAGTAATTTTTCCAGTTTAATACGCTCAGCAACCGACTCAGCTGTATTACCAATCGATTGATACGCGTTGGCAAGCATTTCGTGGAATTGTACTTGATAATACCTGGGTAGATTATTTATATCTCGTACCATCGACAACTTAGAAAGTACTGCGTGAGGCTGTTCTCTCATTAAATCAATTTTTGCTAACAATAGCTGTTTTTGATCAACCAAATCTGCAGATATATCACTCATTCGTGATAAAATCGCAAGACCCTCCCGCCACTGGCCATCATCAATCAAACGCCCAGCAGCTTTCATCATTAACACTTGATGCTCACTACCGGATTGGTTGTTTGCTAACGCCAAATAAGCCGCGGCAGACATGGTATAAGGACTGGCTAACCGTGAATGCGGTTGTGGGATTGGAAGAGCCGTTACATTCGCGCATTGCGAGAGTAAACTAGCGCAAATTATCAATGATATTAATTTTATGGCACGTAACGCTAATAACATAATAACCCATCCACCCAGCAGGAACGCCGAGGATAAACCATGACAGATAGTTCAGCAAGAACAACAGGAACCCTATATATCGTCGCAACACCCATTGGTAATCGTGACGATATCAGCTTGCGCGCATTAAGTACCTTACAAGCTGTGGATATGATCCTCGCAGAAGACACCCGCCACTCGCTACAATTATTAACAGCATTGGGAATTAAAAAACCAATGACATCGCTGCATGCACATAATGAAGCAAGCAGAAGTGAACAAATTGTGGAGTTACTACAGCAAGGCAAATCCTGCGCGCTTATTAGTGATGCTGGAACTCCCTTAATCAGTGACCCAGGTTTCCCGCTCGTACATATGGCCCGCGCCAAAGATATTCCCGTTGTACCTATTCCCGGGGCATGTGCATTAATTACAGCATTATCAGCCGCCGGCATTGCCTGTGATACGTTCACGTTTAACGGTTTTTTACCGGCTAAACAAACGGCTCGTCGACAAAAACTCGAATCCATGCGAAGCACAGAACATACCCTTGTTTTTTACGAATCCACACACCGAATTGTTGAGAGCATTGACGATATTGCACATATATTTGGTGACAATTGTGAACTCGTTCTCGCAAAAGAATTAACAAAAACATTTGAACGTTTTGTAGCTGGAAGCTGCATAGATGTAAAAAATTGGTTATTGATGGATAATAGCCATTTAAAGGGCGAATTTGTGTTAATGATTCCAGCACGAAAATCAGCCAAAGAAACCAACGCTCACGAACATATTTTATCTGTTTTACTGGCCGAGTTGCCATTAAAACAAGCAGTAAACATCGCATGCCGGCTCACTGAAGCGCCTAAAAACCAGCTATATGAAATGGCGCTTACCATGCGCAACAACGATGAATAATGGATATTAACGATAAAGGAGTTAATAATGAAACGTATATTTCTTTATACCCTATTAGTGACCCTCACTGCATTTATAACGAATAGCTTTGCAATCTCTCGCGGCCACGTTATGGTAGCTGATCCTATCCAAGGCGTTCGGGCCGTAATTTTTGAAAAAATTTCTGATTATGCTGTTGCTGAAGGGGACATTATTATTGGCAAGCTATCCTTTCTTTCTATAATGAAAGCGTCCATATTGTCTAAACTTGGTGGTGGCCTTTGGGCACACGGGATTGTTCCTTTTGAATTAGCAGAAGACTTGCCCGTTGCTAATAAATTAGCCACATTGCAAGCGATTACTCTTTGGCAACAAAAATCTAATATAGAGTTCGTAGAATTAACATCAAAAAATCGTGATGCTTATCCGGACTATATATCATTCATTCCTGCAGCAGGCACCACTTGTGCATCTTTTGTAGGAAAACAAAAAGGCCAGCAAGTTGTTCTACTCGCTCCACGATGCAATACCATGAATACCGTGCATGAAATTGGTCACGCACTTGGTTTATGGCATGAACAATCACGGGCGGATCGCGATCTTTATATAAGAATTATTTGGGAAAATATAGACGACGACCACCGTTACAATTTTGAACAACATCTGACTGATGGAAAAGATTACGGCGAATATGATTATCAATCAATCATGCACTACCCGCCCGATGCGTTCTCAAAAAATGGCGAAAAAACCATTATCCCATTAAAAGAAAACGTTGAAATTGGCCAACGAAGACATTTAACAGAAAAAGATATTGCCGCAGTAAATGCAATGTACCCACGAGGGTAACGTAAGCGAAAAATGCGACACCGTAGGTTGAGCCCATGAGCCCCAACCTACGCAGGAAGATGGTTTTTTTAAGTTAACGCCAGCTGCCTAAAATCCTGAAGCGCTTCATTTTTCTCTGCTTCTTGCTTATTAACCCCATCACCTGGCAACCATTCTGGTATAATTCTCTCTGGTTGCTTCGCACCACTATTCTCATAACCAATATAAGCGGCTGCCAATAATAACCCCGCAGGCCAGTAAACAGCAAAGGCAGTTACCATCACCAACGGCATTACCGAATTTTTAGCCATGCTCCATGCAAACGCACTGTATGCATCACTAGTCGCCTCATTGTTTTCTAATAACGATGCTTTTGTATAAGCGCCATATTTACCTGACGATAAGTACATAGCAACAGCAACGGTACAGGCCACAAAACTAACGCTCGCCGCAGCCGGACCAGTTAAAAGTAGAGCCGCAGAAAAACCACTCATCAACAATAAAGCAGCAGCTGTAGCAAATGCTAGCTCATGTTTTTGAGCCTCCCAATGAATATCGAGCTGCTTGATTTGACCATTCAATACATCAATGTTGATTTGTTTATTTTGATTTAATTCAGGCCAATCATTAACCAAACGCATTTCATGCTGATACTGCGCTTTCTTAAGCACATAATCTTCATAGGTTAAATAAAGACGAATCGCCAAAGCCACAGCATCTAACAACAAAAATGCGGAAGTGAGCCAATCGGCGACAGGTCCCGTGAGGTAGGCATAATTACATAATGTATTCACCGTTGCCCAGGCTATATCGTTATAAAAATCCAACATACGTATGAAGAGTTCATGGCCAAGTCGCTCACTTTTAGTGCGTGACTCTTCTTTCTCTGTTGCAAATAAAATAACGTGCTTTAACGCCTCACAAAGCATGATAAACAACCGCAGTTCAAAAATACCAACACTCAGCGCGTTAAATATGCCAGCTGGCGCATTAATAACCGAAATCAACGCGTTTACATCAATGTTGATATGAAGCAATGTCCCCAACGTTTCCAACCATTTAAGTTGATTGGCTAACATCAATCCTTGTTTAATCGCAAGACGACTAAACACAAATAAAATACGGTAAAGATTAATAAAACCTAACCAAGCACGAATGGCTGTTGTATGTTGCACAGTATCCGCTACATAAATCAATCCATCCTGAATCGCCTTGCTAACCTTCGCTAAAAATTCAGCATTTTCAGCAGCAGCCTCAGCGTTATAAAATGCGCCTGTTTCACATTTATGTTCTAACTCAAGGCTCAAGTCGTGATACTTCTTGGCTTTAACCGGATCAGGGTAGCCATCATCGCGATAATACTCTGCTAGCAATACACAACAGAAATAACAATAGCGCCAGAGCTCATCTTGATTGCGGCCCTCTTTTGAGAGAGTCTCGTAAAGATCTTTAACTTGTTGTTCATACAGCGACAAATATTCCGCTACTGAATGAAAACCATTATGACCGCGTTTTGAGGTAATCTCTAAAAATCGCGGAAGAATAGCCGCCAACGAATCTCTAGTTAATTGTGGCGGAAAATCTTCCCCAAACAACGTAGCATCTATTGAACTAACAACATCTTGACCAGACGAGCCAACAAAACGGTATTGAAGAGTACCCTCAACCATTTCTACATATAATTTATTTTTTTCAAACGAAGATCGCGCCCCTTCCATCAGCACAATATCATAACGATATTTAGCCTGGCTTCTAGCATGAGCAGCTGAACGAAGATTAGATAATAACCACTGTTTGTCGTTAGTAAATTCAGTAATTAACTCTTGGTTGGTCATTATTTCGCCTTACAATAAAAATTTTAAACATGTAGCCAAAAATAACACCTTACCATTCTGCTTACATAGAAACAAGTTTTTTTTGTATGTTTTTTTAAACATTATGAACAGTATCAGTTACTTACCGATGCAAAAACTGGAAAAAATTTTTCCTAATAAATCATCCGGGGTAAACTCACCGGTGATTTCACAAAGGGATTGATGAGCAAGGCGTAAATCTTCGGCAAGCAACTCACCAGCTCGGTGAGTGTGAAGTTGCTGGTAACCAACCACTAACAACTCTTTTGCCGTATCCAGGGCTTGAATATGGCGTCGTCTTGCTAAAAATTGCCCTTCTGTAACGTGATAACCTACGGCTTCTTTAATAGCATCTTTCAAAAGCTGTAATCCATCTCCGGATTTAGCGGAAATATAAACGGTATTCGAGGCCTTTTTGGCGGGATGACCTGCTTGATCGATTTTATTGTATACCTGAATAATAGGCACATTGGGAGGCAATGCAGTGCGTAATGCATCACTTAATTCATCCTGCTCATCAAGCCTATTGGTATCCATTACCATTAACAAGCAATCGGCCCGTTTCACTTCCTCCCATGCACGCTTTATTCCCTCTTTTTCAACAACATCATCACTATCACGTAACCCAGCTGTATCAATTAAATGTAATGGAAGGTCATCTAATAAAACATGCTCACGCATAACATCCCGCGTGGTTCCAGCTACTTCTGTGACAATGGCAACATCTCGACCTGCTAAGCAATTAATTAGCGTTGATTTACCGGCATTAGGGCGACCAGCAATAACCACGGATAAACCTTCACGAATCATAGCACCTTGACAAGCACTCGCACGAATCTTATCTAAATCGTGTAACACACTATTGAGCATGGCCGTTACTTTGCCATCACTCAAAAAATCAATTTCTTCTTCAGGAAAATCAATGGCCGCTTCTACATACAAGCGCAAATAAACAAGTTTCTCACTTAACTCATTAATTTTTTTAGAGAAATCACCCTGCAGTGAACGCACAGCCATACGTGCTGCTGTTTGTGAGCTCGCATGAATAAGATCAGCAATTGCTTCAGCTTGCGTTAAATCAATTTTATCATTAAGAAATGCACGTTCCGAAAACTCACCTGGCCTAGCTAACCGCGCGCCTAGCAGCACACATTCTCGAAGTAAATTATCTAAAACAATAGGTGCGCCATGAACCTGTAATTCAATAACATCGTCACCAGTAAATGAATGAGGCGCCTTAAAATAAAGAATTACACCTTGATCAATAAGCTCATCATCACTGCTATACAACGAGCAATACATCACTGAACGGGGTTTTATTGATTTTACGTGGGCGAGTTGTTGTGCAACAAAATAAGCAAGCGGACCAGATACTCGTATGATACCTACCCCACCACGACCAGGCGGAGTAGCTATCGCAACAATAGTATCAACGCTCATTTACTTTGCAGCAACCAATTTACTGGTTTTAGGTTTGTCATCGCTGAATTTGCGAGTGATATACCATTGTTGCAAAATCGATAACGAGTTATTCACAATCCAATACAACACCAAACCAGCAGGGAAACCCCAGAAAAGTGCAGTAAATAGAACAGGTAAAAACATCATTATTTTAGCCTGCATTGGATCTGGCGGTGCAGGATTCAGTCGTTGCTGAATCAGCATGGTCGCACCCATGATAATTGGCAGAATATGATAAGGATCAGCAGTTGCCAAATCTTTTATCCAAAAAATAAACGGCGCTTGGCGTAATTCCACACTTTCGAGTAAAACCCAATAAAGTGCGATAAATACCGGTATTTGAATAATAATCGGTAAGCAACCACCCAACGGATTAATCTTTTTCTTGTCGATAAAGTTCCATGGTCGCTTGGCTAATTTTAGCTTTATCATCACCATAACGTTCACGTAAAGCCTGTAATTTAGGCTGTAACTTACGCATCCCAGCCATTGATTTATAGCTTGTGGCTGATAATCGATAAAAGGCGAGCTTTATAAATACTGTAACTAAAACAATAGACCAGCCCCAATTACCAACAATGCTATAGATGGCTTTCATTAGCGAAAATAACAATGAAGAAAGGAACCACAACCAGC
>CAZZGV010000013.1:0-16831 GCA_964654255.1 uncultured Legionella sp.
ATTAACCAATCATGAGGTGTCTTGCCATTTGAAGACGGTTCTTGCAAATCAATATTAAGTAATCCTTGAAAACGAAACATAGTGCGAATAACAGAGTTACTTCCCGCCGCGCAAGCTCTTCTAAAAGCCACATTATAAGTACCAGCCTCAATCGCATCAATAATAAGAGATATTTTATCAGAAGGAGCTATACGTTTTAGTTGTTCAATCAATAACTCACTAGGCGTTAGTTTTTTTGCAAATAACGAAGGTAAGCTACTAACAACCGGGGAAATTTTAGGTGGCTTATTTTCTATGACAACAGCAGAAAATTTATCTATGATTTCTTTATCGACGCTAATCAAGCGCGCAGGCTTAACAGTAAACAATTTATATTCATCCCGCTCTTTTTCAGATATGAACTTAAAATCACCCCCTTGATGCTGCAGTAATCGTTGGTAGTGCTGTTGGCCTTGTTTAACCATATCTACAATTTCCTGCAAAGAACAACAATCAAGACGGTTGGCATTCAATAAAATAGTTAAAGATAGATCATAATCACGTAATAATTTATTCAATACGATATAACATGTTCTGATATTCCCATCACTGAACGGATGTAGCTGTGCAATATGCTGAATATGCTTTGCAATAACAGTAATTTTCTCATCTTCGGATTTAGCCGTTGGCATTTCTGCTTCAAATTCTTCAATAATGCGTTGGAGGTGTCGTTCAACTTCAAAAGATATCAGCTTTTCTTCAACATCGGGCATGCAATCAATAAAACAAGAAAATGTAGAATCACCCAAAAACGCATCAATTTTTTTGGTGTATGCTTCTAAATCAAGCCATTCACAAGACTCGCGACCAGCATTTAAACCCAACCATTTAATTTTATTATCACATTGTTTGTTAATCGTAAATCCAATGTTTTTTTCTGGTTTTACAAAAGAAATAGAATGAATAGCCTGTGGGGTTTTAAATAACCAATAATCAATAAATTCATTGATCCCTTTTGAACTACAACTAAATGCTGGGGCCAAAGCTTTTGACTGATCATGGAACACTGCTGGACCAATCTGAAAATTAACGTGGATGTCTCGATATCTTCCAGCTAAATCGTCTTTTTGAAAACTCATTGCCTCCGCATTAACGCCTAAAAGAAGCTCTGGCGTTAATTTTCCATCTTTCGGCATTTGAAATGCATAATTGTAAGCGCTTAACCAACTCTGGCCATATCCAGGTTCACGCTTCTCATAATCAGGATAATTTACGTCAAATGGAAGCAATACAGTATCAGTAATAAAAAGGTAATAAAATTCATTAGAAAGCATTTATAAAAACCACAAAGATCAAATAAAAATCAATTATACTTTTTTTTCATCTTATAATCAATAAAAAAGTTTTACTCGCCAACAGATAACTATTTTTATTCAGGTAAACGGGCTTTAATACGATGCGTTGCCTGGCTGTGAATTTGAGAAACGCGCGATTCACTTACCCCAAGTACGTCACCTATTTCTTTTAAATTTAGATCTTGTTCATAATACAGGGAAAGAACTAAACGCTCTTTTTTAGGTAAACTATCTAAAACTTGCGTTAAATGATTACGCATGTCGTTGCGCAACGCATTGATGTGTGGCTCAGTAGAAATCGCTAGTGTCTCATCCTTTAAAAGATCATCCGTTACACCCAAATCCTCAAAACCATACAAGTGTGCACCGGCAGAATCATTTAATATGTCATGATATTCAGTAAGACTAACACCCAACTCTTCTGCCACTTCATGGTCTTTAGCATCGCGGCCAAGGCGGTTTTCAACAATTTTTACTGCAGCGGACACCATACGTGCGTTACGGTACACTGAACGAGGAACCCAATCATTACGTCGCACTTCATCAAGCATGTAACCGCGAATTCGAATACCTGCGTACGTTTCAAATGAAGCACCTTTTGTGTCATCATAATGCCTAACTGCTTCTAATAAGCCTAACATCCCCGCTTGTATTAAATCATCAAGTTGAATGGATTGCGGCAATCGTCCTAGCAAATGGTGAGCAATGCGCTTAACTAAAAGGGCATGTGTTTTAATCAACGTATCTTGCGTTTGCTGATTCACCTTGCTCTGCGCTGCTAAAGCATCCACGACATTCTCCTTTTCTTATTAGATGGTTTTTAAGAGAAAATTTGGGTACTTCAATACATCCTTCTTACAGTATCTGCCATTCCTAAAACTGAAGCAAACTAAAGAATGGTTCAAACCAGCAGCCCATCATTTAAAATCACTATTCGGTCATTTCCTGGCATTTATCCTGGGCATCATCTTGACAATTATCGGAGCAATTTATCTCCGGAGAATTCGGACATATTGTGTTAATACAATCATTAGTGGCGCGGGCAACACAAAGCTCCTGTGATGTTTGCTCGTCTTTATCAACAATTTCAGGAATATCTGCCGCTATCAAGAGTATCGGAAAACATGCGAATAGTACTGAGAGGACAAAGCGCTTCATATAATGCCTCAATTAATATAGTTTATATAAATTATAGTTGAAAAAATAATTTGTTTTTTTATGTTTTAGATCAAGCATGACTAAAAATAATTTGTAACACCATAAAAATACAAGCTACCGCAAAAATAAGCAGCGCGCGCACACCGCTATTAATGCGCTTAGTACCAGCATTCATATTAACATTAAAGCTAGTCACATTTACCGAACCATAGAACGTATCTTTGTCCACCACAATCGCTTGAACCGGTAACTGCTCTGAGGCTGTTTTAATAGTCGGTATTTTTTTTACGGCCGTTCCAATAGCCAAAAATTCAATTAAACCACTCCCTAATTGATAAACATACGTTTTTACTCCAACCACGTCATCTGCACCTATTGCCTTGGCTTCATCATTAATAACTGCTAACGCGTTTTCACGCGCAGCATATACTAATCGTGTTAGCTCATTTATTTCGCCACGAACAAACGATTTTAAAACTGAGCTAATTCCACCTAAAACCCCCAAAGAATATACTGACGTTCCTAATAACAACCGCATCGGTGCATAACCCAATGTCGCCATGTTCCACATTTCAATATTCGTCATATCACTAGAAATAACTTCCTGTGCAGTAGACGCCGAAGAATAAAGCGCTCGTGAAGCCGTACCTATCATTAGCATTTCATTAATACCACTAAACGGTAGAATACTTGTTTGAATCCCTAATACCGCATTTGCATTATGTTGTGCTGCATGTGCAATGATACGCTGTAAAGCTAAGTGTCGAGTTTGATTAAAAATGCCTGAATACTCTTTAATCTCCCCTCGCCCCATTGTTTTTAAACCACCTAAAATACCACGGCCTATTCCTATTGAATAAGCCGTATTTCCAAACGCAAAACAAATAGGCTCATAGCCTGCGTCTATTTGTGCATACAGCTCTTGTCCATCAGCTGACGTTGAAAATACCGATGATGTTATATTTGTTGAATGAATTGAGGAGCCTATTGATAAAAACTCCATGTTAGAACCATGAAAAATTAATTGACTTGTTACACCTGTAATCCCCTGAGCACCCTGTGCGGTTGCTTCTTGCAGCATTCGGCTATACGCTGTTGTCCTGCCTTCCTCAATCAGTTGGGTAATTTGTAGAATTTCTCCGCCCATGATAGCCCTGTACCCAGAACCAATACTTCCCAAAAATCCTAACGAATGCACACTATTACCTACGACGATATTACCAGGAGTAAATCCTTGTTTTTCCAAGCAAAATATCTCATTTCCCGATAAACCTGTAGTCACCGACATAATGCACCCCATTACCCATATTTAGTAACAGTATAGTAGAATAAGCAAATACATAATTGACAAATTTATTAACTAATAGTATAAAAAAGATTGTTTAAGGGAGTTACAATGAGTCTTCAACAATTCTTCACCAATAACACATGGTGGGGAAAAGTGATTGGTGCCTTTTTAGGGTACTTAATGGCAGGGCCGACTGGCGCCCTTTTTGGTATTTTCATTGGTAATTTTTTTGATAGAGGATTAGCCACACACTATACCCGCCCTCATTGGTCATATCACGCTGAAAAACGACAAGCTACATTTTCTGTCATGGGGCATATTGCCAAAGCTGATGGACGAGTGACAAAACAAAGCATACAAATGGCCAAAACCATTATGGATGAGTTGGGGCTTAATCATAAACAAAAAACAGCGGCACAAAATTATTTTAAGGAAGGCAAAAACAGTGCTTTTAATTTAAATGCTTTAATTATCAATCTCAAAAAAATTGCCTATGACAATCCAGAACTATTAAAATTATTTATTGATATCCAATATCGCATGGCAAAAATAGATAATCTTTCAATTAAAAAACAACTCGTCTTTGACAACATATTAAGTCTGCTAGGATTCGCTCCACTACATAAGCAATACCGGTTTTATGAAGATTTTGCCAACTATTCCAATCACCGGCAAAGCAATCAACACTCATCTAATCACCAACGTTATTATCAGGATTACCAAACCCAGCATAGTTCTTTAGATCATGCCTATGGCATTTTAAACGTAACACCCACAACGCCTAAGCAAGACGTAAAAAAGGCGTACCAACGATTAATAAGCCGTAACCATCCCGACAAATTAATTGCAAAAGGGATGTCAGACGACATGATTAAGATAGCAAATGAAAAAACCCAAAAAATTCGCAAAGCTTATGAAGAAATTTGTGCTAGCAAAGGTTGGTAAATAAAGAGACATGCAATGACCAGTCATCCTAGCTTTCGCAAAAGGGATGACCGGTAAATATAGCTAATCCTGAAACTCAATACCCTCTTTATCAAAGAGTATTTTTGTTCTTTCTGCCATGAGCAAATGTGCTGGCGCTGTTGGGTGAACTGGATCAAAGAATAGATAGCCTTTGCAAGCATCACGATTTGGTTGCTGCAATTGAATCTTTGATACCATCTTGAGTAAAGAATGCCGTTTTAATGACGTACTATTCAACGTTGCAGCTTCGTAACAGGTATCCATTGTATTAATAAAACCAAAACGCACAGGGTCAGTTGTCATATCATCAAAAACCATATTGACATCAAAGTATAACCAGTGAATCTCTGGATACTGCTTCTTCAATTCATCCATCTTATGATTCAAAGAGTCATTATGCAGTTTAGATATGTAAGACATACGATCAACCGCATCAAACTCGCGCGCAATTGGAACTCTGCCCAAATCAGGAACATTCACTACTAAAATATGTTTTGCTCCTTTTTCAGCTAAACGCTTTAAGCCATTTTCAATCCCACCAATGACCATATCTACTACTTTTTCAGCGTCATCAGGAACACCTAAATAATTATTAGAACCAATCCAAACAATAAACATACTGTCAGGATCTGCTTTGTCTTGATGGGAAAGAAAATAACTGTCTAGCTCACGACGCAAAGTAAACATCGTATCGTCATCATCGGCCTCGTCCAGTACACCAGCGCCACCATAGGCATAATCAGCAAGATGCTCTTTACTGCTGTTGGGATAATAAAACTTAGTTAAGAGCTCAACCCATACTGGTCCATTAGTAAAACGACCTTTATAGTAAGGAGGGGACAAGGGAAGCTGCTGCTTCATGTAATCATAAAGATTACCGTTATCAGAGAGGCTATCACCGAAAACAACCATTTTATTTACAGGTGCAGCCGAGGTTATCATCGAAAAAAAGAGTGCAATTATCGTAAGAACAATTTTCATACTTAACCTCAAACAAAGAGTTTTGTATCAAAACAGAAATGATTATAGTCTTGAAACATAAAAGTAAGCAATTTTTTTAAATAGCTCGAAATTGGCATTGTAAATACCTTTGAATAACAATGCCAACACAACATCCTGGTTTAAAACTCTAACTCACTCTTAATTCAACGTTTGGTGTTAAGCAGCACCTAAAGACGTGAGTTTTAACTGACGACCGCAAACCCAAGCTTTATTTAAATGCTGAAATACTTCTTTATCCATACCTTTAGGTAATCGGACAGTAGAATGATCATCATGGATTTTAAGACCGGTAATAAATCGACTTTGCAAACCAGCCTCATTAGCGATAGCACCAACGATATTACCAGGTTTTACACCGTGTACACGACCTACGTCAATACGGAATAGCTCCTGAGCATAATCATCACGAAAACGTTTTTCGTCAGTTGAACCTTTACTCATGGAAGAACGACCAGCTCGAGAATCAGCTCCTCTCACTCTTGCTTCTTTCGCGGGACGTGCGATTTTTGGCGACACGATTTGTTGTTGCCAAGGTTTATCTTGGTTCAACAACAAAGCCAACGCAGCCGCTACATCAACAGCACTACACGTCGCTTGGTTTTCTTTTAAATACGCCTCAATAATGTTTCGATACGTTGGCAAATGCTCATTTTGTAAACGCTCGGTAATGCTAGCCATAAATCGACGCTGCTTAGCAACTTGAATCATATGGTCATTAGGTACCATAATTTTTTCAATACGTTGACGGGTATGACGCTCAATAGTCGTCAACACGCGAGATTCTTTAGGAGTTACAAACAAAATTGTCACGCCACTACGGCCTGCTCGTCCTGTACGACCAATACGATGAACATACGTTTCACAGTCATGAGCCATGTCATAGTTAATAACATGAGTAACACGATCAACGTCTAATCCTCGAGCAGCAACATCTGTCGCAACTAAAATATCGATGGCACCTTGCTTAAATTGAACAATAATACGTTCACGCAACGCTTGAGTAATATCCCCATGAATAGCCATGGCTCGATGGCCTTGCTCTTGGAGCAACTCAGCTACTTCTTCTGTGCTACTTTTTGTGCGAACAAACACAATCACACCTTGGCACTCTTCAGCTGCAAGGATACGCAATAGTGCATCAGGCTTTTGTGCTTGAGAAGCAAACAAGAAGCGCTGTTCAATGCTTTTAACCGTTGCTGTGTCCATACGGATTTCAACAGACACAGGATCATTTAAGTAACGATTAGCAATTTGGCGAATTCGTGGTGGCATGGTTGCTGAAAATAATGCAATTTGTTTTTTAGCAGGTAATTTTGCCAAAATTGTTTCAACATCTTCGATGAAACCCATTCGCAACATTTCATCAGCTTCATCGAGTACAAATGTACTTAAATTATCTAATTTTAATGTGCCTCTATCAATATGATCGAGAATTCGTCCGGGTGTTCCCACCACAACTTGCGCGCCATCACGCAATTTTTTTAACTGCGGGCGATAATCTTGCCCACCACATAAAACCGTAATTCGAGTGCCTGGTATATGCACACTTAATCGCTCAAAGTGCTCAGCAACTTGAATAGCTAACTCTCGTGTTGGAGCTAAAATAAGTGCTTGAGGCCCTTGTTGGCTGGGAGATAGCAGCTGCAAAATAGGTAGTGCAAATGCAGCCGTCTTTCCGGTACCAGTTTGAGCTTGTCCGATAAGATCACGTCGTTGCAACATCAACGGAATTGTTTGTTGTTGCACCGGGGATGGAGTAACAAATTTTAAATCATCGAGGGCTTTAAGAAGTGCGTCTGATAAATTTAAATCTGCAAAGCTTGTAAAATCTTGGGTCATAAAATTCCTGAAAAATATAAATAATCTATAGAATAGATTAATCCATGTAAAAATTGCTCACTATAATATCAAATTATACGGATTAATGCACTCAATTTATTCTATTTAACATAAAAATAGTCGTTAAAATTTTGAAAAAACGAGTACTGTAAGGGAATAAGAGGTGATTTTTGTGAGGAAAATATTGATATTTACGTTATCACTTAATGTGCTTTTTAATAACCTTGAGAAAGCGTTGCATCCCCAAGGTTATCTTTTTTAAGCCTGTTTATAATAAAGCAGCTAGGCGGCAGGCTTGATCTATTGCGTGCCTTGCATCTAACTCCAGCGCCTTAAATGCGCCACCAATCATATGAACTGACCGCCCCGCTTGCTTTAGTGGCTCATATAATGAACGCAATTCAAGCTGGCCTGTGCAAATAACAATCGAATCTACCGCAAGAAGACGGGGCTTGTCATCTATTAATAAATGCAATCCTTGATTATCAATACGCACGTAAGTTACTCCAGCAAGCATCTCTACTTTTTTATGTTTTAAACTTAATCGATGAATCCAGCCTGTTGTTTTACCTAAGCGTTTGCCAAGTTTGTCTTTTTTTCGTTGCAGCAAGTACACTTCTCGAGGGCTTGGCGTAATCTCTGGTTTTTTTATACCACCACGATGCTGGGCTGTTATATCAATTCCCCATTCATTATAAAATTGTGGCAGATGGTCTTCTTGCTTTTCATGTGTCAACCATTCCACAATATCAAACCCAATACCACCAGCACCCAAAACAGCAACACGCTTACCGGGAACTTTTCTTTGCAAAATAACATCGATATAGGTCATCACCTTTTCATGCTCTATCCCATCGATGTCTGGAATTCGTGGATTAACGCCAGTAGCTAATATAACCTCATCAAAAGCATGCAATAACTCAAGATTAGCATCTGTATTTAAACGAATATCAACTTGATATTTTTCCAACTGATGCGTGAAATAGTTAAGAGTATGTTGAAACTCCTCTTTCCCAGGAATATGTTTAGCCAAATTAAATTGCCCACCTAGTGTGTCACTTTTTTCAAACAATGTAACGGAGTGACCACGAGCAGCCGCAACCGTAGCAAATGCTAATCCAGCAGGACCCGCACCAACTACCGCTATACGTTTAGGCTGCTCCGCTACTTGATACACTAATTCTGTTTCATTGCAAGCGCGCGGGTTAACTAAACAAGAGGCTGTCTTATTAGCAAATACCAAATCTAAACAGGCCTGATTACAGGCAATACACACGTTAATAGCGCGACTTTCACCTAATTTTGCTTTTTCAGCGAATTCTGGATCAGCAAGAAATGGTCTTGCCATAGAAACCATATCCGCCACACCTTCTTCAATGAGAGCATTCGCTAATTCTGGCGTATTAATACGGTTAGATACGATCACAGGTATACCGAGTTCTGGTTTTAATCGCTTTGTTACCTGACTAAATGCCGCAGCAGGAACCATTGTAGCAATGGTTGGGATCCGAGCTTCATGCCAACCAATCCCGGTATTTATAATGGTAGCTCCAGCATTTTCAATTGCTTTCGCGAGTAAAATCACTTCATCCCAACTACTGCCATCCGTGATTAAATCAAGCATTGATAGGCGATAGATAATTATAAAATCTTCACCTACTGCTGCACGAACCGCCCGAATAATCTCAACTGGAAAGCGCATACGATTTTCATATGTGCCACCCCACTCATCATGGCGTTGATTCGTGTGACTCACAATAAATTGATTAATTAAATAGCCCTCACTACCCATGATTTCGACGCCATCATAACCAGCAGATTTTGCTAATTTCGCACATCGAGCAAAATGTTCAATGGTTTTTACTATGCGCCGCTTGCTCATAACCCAAGGCTTGAAAGGGCTAATTGGTGATTTCAGTCCACTTGGCGCTACAATGAAAGGATGATACCCATATCGCCCAGCATGCAGAATTTGTAGCGCAATTTTTCCGCCTGACTCATGCACAACATGAGTCACTAATTCATGGCGCTGCTGTTCTTTTTTCGATGTTAATTTTGCAGAAAATGGGGCTAAACGCCCAGCGCGATCTGGGGCAAATCCGCCGGTTACCATTAAGCCTACCCCTCCTTGGGCGCGCTCACGGTAAAACGCTGCTAATCGCTGAAGACTATCTTTATCTTCTTCGAGTCCCGTATGCATAGAACCCATCAACAATCTATTTTTAAGCTGAGTAAACCCTAAATCTAACGGCTGAAATAGGGCTTTAAACGGGGTATTATCAATTCTCAATTCCATGAGTACTCGCTTTTAACTTGCAAAAGGATCACGCAAAATAATCGTTGAATCGCGTTCAGGTCCTGTAGATAGCATATCAACTGGCACCTCTAACAACTCTTCAATACGTTTGATATATGCCAATGCATTCGCAGGAAGCTCAGCTAATGTTTTAATATCCGCCGTTGATTCCTGCCAACCTGGTAACGTTTCATAGACAGGCTCTAAACCTTCAAAATCCTCAGCAGCTTGCGGAGGACGTGACAATAAAGTGCCATGCTTATCACGATACGCTACCGCAATCTGAATAGTATCCAAACCGTCTAGCACATCAAGCTTAGTAACGCATAACCCTGACAAGCTATTAAGCTCTATAGAACGTTTTAAAAGAACAGCATCAAACCAACCACAACGACGTGGACGACCAGTTACTGCACCAAATTCATTACCACGTGAGGCTAACTGCTGACCAATATCATCGGTTAATTCAGTGGGGAAAGGTCCGCCGCCTACGCGTGTAGTATAGGCTTTAGTAATTCCCAATATGTAATCAAGATAAAGAGGGCCAAATCCAGCACCATTGATAACACTACCAACACAGGTATTTGATGATGTTACAAAAGGATATGTTCCGTGATCGATATCTAGATAAACACCTTGTGCGCCTTCGAATAAAATCGCATCTTGCTGCTTTCGATGCTCATGCAAACGCGTGGTGACGTCAGTAACCATGGGTCTTAATTCTTCGGCCCACACTAACGACTGCTCTAATAGAGCTTCGGTATCAACTGCTGGCTGCTTGTAATAATTAGTAAGCATGAAATTGTGGTACTCAAGCAATTCTTTAAGTTTGCTAACAAAACGCTCGCGATCAAGCAAATCACTTACTTTCAATGCTCGTCTTGCAATTTTATCTTCATAAGCTGGCCCAATACCACGACCCGTTGTCCCGATGGCAGCTTTGCCTTTATAGACTTCACGCGCTTTATCAAGGGCAATATGGTAAGGCAAAATTAATGGACAAGCTTGACTAATATGCAAACGAGAGCGCACGTTGATACCTTTTTGCTCGAGCTCTTTGATTTCTGTCAGCAACGCATCTGGCGATAAAACAACACCGTTGCCAATATAACATTGCACATGAGGACGTAACATTCCAGATGGAATAAGACGTAAAACTGTTTTTTCCCCATTGATTTTCAAGGTGTGACCAGCATTGTGCCCACCTTGATAGCGAACAACAACTTGAGCGTTCTCCATTAACAAATCAACAATCTTACCCTTTCCTTCATCGCCCCACTGGGTACCTACAACAACAACATTTTTACTCATGATAAAAAACTCTTCCGGTTAATTCTCAACAAACCCTAAAAACCCACTATTTTTTGGCAATAATATTATTATTTTTATGCAAACCTTGTTTAAAATAGGTAAAAAACGCACTGTCCTGATCAAGCACTAAAATATCTTGTTTATTGTCAAAACTGCTTTCATATGCCTTTAAACTACGATAAAACGCAAAAAAATCTTGATTTTGACTAAACGCTTGACCATAAATACTAGCCGCCTTTGCCTGACCACGTGCACGAATCATCTGCGCTTCGCTACGTGCTTTTGCCAATAACACCGTAACATGAGCATCAGCGGCAGCTTGTATTGCCTCGGCAGCTGCATGACCATCTGCACGATGTCGGTTAGCAATTTTTTGCATATCAGCACGCATGCGCTGATAAATAGCATTGCTGGTATTAGCAGGCAATTCTATTCCTTTAATTCGCACATCCACAACGTGAATACCTAATTGCCCAGCCTGCTGTTCAGCACGCTCACGCAATATATCCATTAAATCGTCACGACCACCTGAAACAACATCAGAAATCGTGCGCTTACCAAATTGAGCACGCAGATACGTATTCAATTGCTGCTCCAACAAGGTCTCAGCTTTGAATTGATTACCGCCTGTCGCTTTAAAATAACGCGCCAAATTTTCAATGCGCCATTTCACATAATAATCAACGATAACATCTTTCTTTTCTTTGGTAACAATCCGCGAAGACTTAATGTCTAAGGTTTGAATACGCGTATCGAATGCCCTAACATTTTCAATAAACGGTACTTTCATATGCAGGCCTGGAGGTACTATCTTAACTTCGTTTGTTTTTGCATCGGTTACTAGGCGCCCTAACCTCAACAGAATGGCATGTTGCCCTTGCGTTATTGTAAATAGACTCGTGAAACCCACTAATAACAGTGCAAAAATGGCCAAGCCTATCGCTATTTTAGTTGCTTTCATCAACCATTCCTCCCCGACCGCTCAGTCGGTCGAACAATTTCTCGACCATCAAACAATGTATTACCCTCTACATCCTGGTTACCCAAGGTATCGGTACTCGCCATTTTTTCCATGGTTAATTTCGGCAATGTTGAACTTGAGCCTAATTTATCCAATGGCAAATAAAGCATATTGCCAGCCTTTCCATCTACAACAATTTTACTACTCTTGCTTAATACTTGTTGCATAGTATCTAAATACATCCGCTCTCCGGTAACTGACGGAGCACGCAGGTACTCAGGTAGCAATGCTAAAAATTCGGCAGCGTCTCCGGTTGCACGTAATACAACCTGTTGTGCGTAAGCGTTTGCTTCTTCAAAAATACGTTTTGCATTACCTTCCGCAATAGGAACCACTCGTGCCTCATACGCCTGGGCTTGTTCTTTAAAGCGCTTTTCGTCTTCCTGCGCTTTAATCGCATCATCAAAGGCATCTTGAACATTTTCAGGAGCACGTGCAGGCTGAGGAGACACGTTAACAATAACAATACCCGTTTTATATATTTCTAAAATTTTTATAAGCGAATCCTGAACACTCGTACCCCAAGCCTCACGACCTTCGGTAATTAACTGATCTAAGGTTGTGGTACCTACAACCTGCCGTAACGCACTCGAGGTTGCTTGTTGAAGCCCTTCTTGAGGATCTGCCACATTAAATAAATATTCTTGCAAATCGCCAATGCGGTACTGTACCGCAAGAGCAACAGAAACCAAGTTCTCATCTTTCGTCAACATTTGAGCTGAATAAGAATAATCAGAAACACGATCCATGTTTAACACCACTTTGGAAGAAATAAACCGTGGAATCCAATGTGGCCCTGGACCCACCGTTTCAACATATTTACCAAAGCGAAGAATTGCTGCTTGTTCCGCAGGATCAACGATAAAAATACCAGACAATGCCCATAAAACCACAACAACAAAACCAATAATTAACGCCAAAATCCCACCACCGGCTGCGGTTATTTCAGGCTCAGCGCCTCTGCCTGGCTTATTAGGCCCCTGATCACGCAGAAACATTTTTTTTAATTTACGTTGCAGTCGTTTTAATGCTTCATCTAGATCCGGTGGTTGATTTTTACCACTCCAGGGATCCTTGCCTTGATCTGGCTCGTTCCACCCCATACCACACTCCCGCAATTGCGTAGAAAAGTAGAATTCTATGGGGTATGACAGGTTTAAGCAAGTATAGTATTTGCTAGATCTAGGTCATAAAAAAATCAAGGTTAGCTTTAAAATGCATGCAAGCCCTTCTATTACAATGGCATGGCTACTTGTAGTCTATAGTTCCCGAATAAATGTAGTATCTAGATTTAGCTCATCATCTATCGCTTTAACAAGAGTATGAGCCTGTGTATATGATGAGCCCTCTTTTGTTTTGCTAGCAAACATGCCGATTAGGCCCACTGAAACCATTGTAACCCCACTAGCAGCAACCACAGCTGTCACTGCAATAGCTGCGGGCGGCACTAAACCAAGCCCCGCTGTAGTCGCAAGAGCTACTAATATGACAGCACCCAGTGACGTAAACGCTATTCCAATGTTGCGTAATATACTATCAGGATGACCTGGAAAATCTTTTATCGCCTGTTCAAAATCTAAACGAGCAAAAGTACACTCTTCAGGCTCGACAACTCGCGCCGAAAGTTTTCTAAAATAAATACAAAGAGTATGGAGTGCACTAACAACATCTATTGAATTTTTATCAGGTAAATTTTCCAAGCTAGTAAGTAAATTTTTTAGCTCTTTGGCCACAGGGGCGTTTTCTTGAAATCGAATAGCACGAAGTTCATTTAAGAGCATTTGAAATTGACAATCTATATCGTTAGCAACTGTTTTAATCAGCCCATTATAAGCCGCTTTACGCTCAGGCGTATAAAGTCCTGCCAATTCAAAAAGCCATGCAGTAGTCTGAGCCCACCAATTTAACGTTAAAAAATTATGATAAAAGTTTTTATGCATTGTTCTCTTAAAGGCTCTTTGATTAGAGTGTAAGTAGTTTCTAACATCATTTATCCTATCAGGTATAGCACTGGCTCGCGCCTTTCCTCTCAAGGTATTAATCAAATTAGAATGGCTTAGCTCAGCCTTTTTACAACTATCAAACGTATCTTTAAATTTTGTTTTTAATGTATGAAATTCTGTTTGTTTATCAGCAGCTATCTCTATTTTTGTAACATTTTTTTGGACCACATCCGCATAAAAAAGTTCTTCATTAAATAAAATTACAGCATAACGCTGCTCTGACAACCGCATTATCTCCGAAAATGCGTCCTGCATTGGATTAGTCTGCCTCTTCAAAAGAACGCAATCTCTATAACAAATTATCCCAAGCATATCTATCGCCTGTTTTTTTTCAGCTAATGTTGTCTCGCTTTCAAAAATAACATGGTCGTTGTTTACATAATGCCTTAACTGAGCAACTGCGCCCATTATCTTATCTAAATGATGGTAATTATGGAGGTTTTCATTACGGAACTTCACTACTTCAGCATGTAAAAGTTCATCAATTTTTTTATCAATATCAATATCCTGAACTGTAATTTGTGCTAAAATTTTAGCTTCAGCCTGTTGCAAACAATCTTTTAATGCTTCTGTGTATTCCTGCACTAAATTAGTCTCATCGAACGTTAACCGCTGCTCATTTATAACATGCACTTTTTTCTTATTTAAACTAGCTGCGGCATACGAACTCACAAGATGATGTCCTAAAGCAGGTCGAGCAGCCAACAGCTCATTTAAATGATTAATTTTATTGATGGCGGTATCGATAGTGAGCTGATGAGACGAGCATACGCCGGTATAATGGTTAAAACATGCTATGGCCAATGCCCCAATATTACGTAGTTCTGAAGCTGGCTCTATACCAACCGTCACCCAGTAGGAAAATATAGCGTCTCTTGCATTCTCATCAGGAATATATTTAACTAAATGGTTTTTTTCTGCCTCTAGTAGTGGTAAGGCTGCTTGAAAGTTTGTTTTTACAACAGATCGCATTCTAAACAATGTTTCCGAAGGACAGGCTTGATCGCATTCATAGCGTTCATAATAGGCAATACTATCTACTAGCAATTTTAATGTTGCTCGCTTCTCTTTTGCTATAGCTAACTCTACCTCGGCCGCCCTGATTCGTGCGGTAGTTGCTTCTATACGTTTATCTATTGGACGTGTACTCATTCTGAATCGTAGACGATCCTGAGAACTTAAATCTAAAGGTTCAAGAAACCCATCATAAAATGCATCAAACATTTTTATAACTGGTTGAGTTAAACTTCCTGTTTGTAAACCAACGTTATCTTCCCAACGATCGAGCTCTAACAATATATTAGACAAAATATCATCATTAATAGCACCTAACTTACTAAACACCGCATCATAAGACGTGCTTGTTAATTCATGTAATTTTTGTTTTAACTCTCCAAATAATCGATACATCGTACGCACTTCGCTAGACAATTGCCAAGGTGAATTAGATTTTTGAAGAATACGTTCAAGATCCACCGTCACGCGCTGTGCGTATTGATGTATTGCACCAACCGCGTCTGGTTGCACGTCTCGATCAGCACGTATGGCTGTGATGTGAGCAGGCAAAAATAAAATGGTGTGCATTGCATAAAATAAAGCACTGTAAGACGTTGGTGCCTCACCATCGGCAGCAGGCGGATGATGAGGTGCATAATAAGCTTGCAAACCAGGTATTGCAGTCTGAATGCTTTGCAATTTTTTTTGTATCTCAGTTATAACCACCGATAAATAAGGGGTGCTAGCTAATGCATCTAAAAGAACGTACGCTTCAACCACATTATTTGCAATACCAATGATCTGAAGAGTATATGCTCCTTGCGAACGCTTATCAGTCACCCACTTAAAAAGCTGTGCAGTATAGGTTTTTTCAGACGCCTGATCCTGTAATCCTTCCAAGCCCACCATAATTTTTTCAAGATAATATAAACAATTAAACAGCTGTTTATACACTAAAATCTGATTGGATTGCGCAAGTTGTTTATTACTATCATTAATATCTGGGAAAGGTAACGTATCTGCTTGCGCATTAAACTGCAAGTGGGCCTTAAAAGAATCATTTAGTAACGATATTTGCTCATAAAAATACATCCTAAGCTTAGATACAGCTGTTGAAAATTCAGTATGTTTAATAACATGCAATGCTCTATCTGATATAGGCTCTAATTCCAACACATCAGCTTGAATATCTTGAATTCTGCATGCACTAACCACTCCATTAAATACTCCAAGCCGCTGATTTAGATGCAATTGCAAAGCGTAAAAATTTTGTTCTACCCTATCCAAAAAAGCTAATAGATTCTCTATAGGTTGTGGGTGCTCACTTGAAAGTGCAACAATAATCGTGCTATCAAATGCTTTTGAAGCTTCATCTTCAGGCAAATAGGGCTGAAAAATACTATACAGATTACGTAATTTATTTTTTCGAACTGCAGCCTCTGATGGTGATAACATGTCTGCTGGCAATGCAATTACCTGACTAAACTCTTGATAGGCTTGTTGAGCATGCTGTAACTGAATACATCTTTTTTGATAGAATTCATATAGCATTATTGCTTGGGCAGTCTTTAAATGATCTGGGTTAGTTACAAGATGATCACCATTCTCAAAAGTAAA
>CAZZGV010000014.1:0-15752 GCA_964654255.1 uncultured Legionella sp.
TTAGCATTCTAATTCGTAATTTAGTCGATAATGCGATTCGATATTGCAAAGAAAATGGACAAGTGCTAGTTAAAGTATATAGCCAAAACAACGAGGTTGTTCTGGAAGTTTGCGATAATGGCCCAGGTATTCCTGATGAGTTACAAGACCGGGTATTCGAACGCTTCTTCCGTGTTTTAGGTAATAAAAGCCCCGGCAGCGGTCTTGGACTTGCCATCGTACGACAAATATGTGCCCTGCATAATGGTAGAGTAGCGTTAGAATCGCCTAAAGAAGGCACGGGTTTAATAGTGAAAGTATTCTTCCCAATTCCTGTCTTAAAATCTTAAAAGCTATCCTTAAACCAAAGTAATAACGCAGGCCGAGCAACACCAACAAAATTGCTTTTTATATAGTTATTATTTAGCTAAAACCTGCAGCGCCTGGCGAATAAGCTGCTCACAAGTCTTATTGCCATCATCGATTTTATTAATAGCCTTAACCGCCTCTTGTTGCTTATAACCAAGTGATTCCAAAGCTTTAACCGCTTCATCCTGTTCACGAACGACCGTTATTAGGTGATTTTGCTGCTGGGTAGCTTCACATGGTAATTGCTGTAATGTGTCCTTCATTTCTACCACTAAGCGCTCTGCCGTTTTTTTGCCAATGCCCGGTAGTTTAGTTAATAACACGGTATTTTGTTGATAAATGCACTGAATAAACTCATCCGGACTGATGCTAGACAAAATGGCAATTGCCATTTTTGGCCCAACCCCGTTTACCTTAATCAGCGCCCTGAATAAACTTCGTTCTTGTTGATCAAGAAATCCATAAAGAAGCAGCGCATCTTCACGCACAACGGTATGGATATGCAAACCAACAATCCCAGGCTCTGCTTCAACCTGAAAAAAAGTCGGTAACGACGTTTCCACATCATAACCAACACCATTAACATCCAACACTAATTTACCGGGATTATGCTTATCCACAACTCGCCCATTTAACCAACCAATCATCGCATTTTTCTCCTACGTCCGGTGATAGCAAGTAACCCATTTCGCTTCGTATGGCTATGGCAGATAGCAATCGCTAAGGCATCCGCCGCATCATGTTGAGGCGAACTATTTAACATGAGTAAATTTACAACCATGTGCTTTACCTGGCTTTTTTGTGCAGCCCCGTATCCAACTAATGATTGCTTAACTTCTCTTGCTGAATACTCGCTTACATGAACGTTATGAGATGCACAAGCAACCATCGCAACCCCACGCGCATGACCTAATTTAAGGGCTGAACTAGGGTTTTGATGCATAAATACCTGCTCAATAGCAACCTCATCAGGAGAAAATTTTTCCATAAGCTCGCAAATACCATTAAAAATCTGTAATAAGCGGCCACTCAATTCGCCTGCTGACGTACGAATACATCCACTATCTAAATAATGGATCTGTTGTTGGCTTTCCTTAATAAGACCGTAGCCTGTGATGCGCGATCCTGGATCTATCCCTAAAATAATAGTCATTACTATGCTGATTCAATCATATGGTCTGGATACTCTGCATTACTATATACAACTTGAACATCATCCAAATCTTCTAGTGCATCAATTAATTTTTCTAAACTTTCAGCAGAGTCTTTATCCATAGCCACCGTTGTTTGAGCACGCATGGTTAAATGCGAATGTTCTACTTCAAATTGTGCAGCCTGGAGTGCCGCCAAAACAGCGTGATAACTATCAACCGCTGTAATAACCTCTACTTGCCCCTCTTCACTAAGAACATCAGCAGCACCTGCTTCAATAGCAATATCCATAGCTTCGTCCTCTCGATCGGTAGGAGCTAATAAAATTTCACCTTGCTCATTGAATAGATAAGCCACGGAGCCATCAGTACCTAAGTTACCACCATGCTTCGTAAATGCATGCCTTACTTCAGATACGGTACGATTTTTATTGTCAGACAAACAATCAACTAAAATAGCCACACCACTTGGGCCATAACCTTCATAACGCATTTCAGTCATGTTAGCCCCATCAAGACCACCGACACCACGCTTTATGGCATTATCAATAGTATCTCGCTTCATGTTTGCTTTGAGTGCTTTGCTTACAGCGTCTCGAAGACGAGCATTTGAGGACTCATCTGACCCACCCATGCGTGCAGAAACTGAAATTTCACGAATTAACTTGGTGAAAATTTTACCTCTTTTCGCGTCTTGCACTCCTTTACGAAAGCGGATATTAGCCCATTTACTATGACCAGCCATTAATACACCTCATCATTTATTCAACACAACAAATGATTAAATTATACAATGCCATAGAATTAAAAAGAAACTTAAAAAATTGAAGAGCGGTGTCATCTATATTGCCTAGTTGACTAGCGAGCATCTGGGTGTAATTATTGGGTACAATTTTTACAAATAACTACTTATATATTTTCAAGCTAACAGGGAGAGTGTGGTGCATCTAGTCGGATTTGGAAATCATCACGTCAGTGAAGCAATTTCAGGCGCTTTGCCGACCAATCAAAACTCACCACAAAAATGTGCTTTTGGCCTCTACGCGGAACAACTAAGCGGAAGCGCCTTTACCAGACAAAGATACGTTAATCTTCATAGTTGGCTCTATCGCATGCTGCCTTCCGTTGTACATCAGGAATACGTGCCTTATGCATCGAATATTAAAGAAGAATTTGCCCCACTACAATCACCCAATCCTATGCGATGGTCGCCTCGTTTTGAACTTAAAACCAAACAGGATTTTATTGACGGGCTAGTGCACATTGCCGGCAATCCGTTACTAGATTCTTATATCTACCAATGCAATCAATCAATGACCACTCGCTACTTTAGTAACAGTGATGGCGAGCTATTATTCGTTCCTTACCAAGGTAAGCTAGGTTTACGAACTGAATTTGGCGCACTTGAAATTACGCCTGGAATGATTGCTGTTATCCCACGCGGTATCAAATTTAAAGTTGAATTACTTGAAACCACAGCAGCTGGTTATGTATGCGAAAATCAAGGCTTACCTTTAACACTGCCACAATTAGGCCCAATTGGCGCCAATGGATTAGCTAATCCACGCCACTTTCTTTACCCCAGTGCAGCATATGAAGAATTAGACGATGAGATTGATTTAATCTGTAAATATCAACAACATTTATGGATTGCTAAAAGTAATCATTCGCCTTTAAATGTAGTCGCCTGGCACGGAAATTACGCTCCTTACTGCTATGATTTGTCACTGTTTAATACCATCGGTTCCGTAAGTTTTGACCACCCAGATCCTAGTATTTTTACCGTATTAACCTCAGAAAGTAACACGCCTGGCATAGCAAACCTTGATTTTGTTAT
Organism: uncultured Legionella sp.; assembly: GCA_964654255.1. Taxonomy (GTDB): domain Bacteria; phylum Pseudomonadota; class Gammaproteobacteria; order Legionellales; family Legionellaceae; genus CAZYME01. Next base: position 3,337 of record CAZZGV010000014.1, read on the forward strand.
TTTCCCATCAAGATGGATGGTTTCAGAACACACATTTAGGCCGCCTTATTATCACCGAAATATTATGAATGAATTCATGGGATTAGTAACAGGCGCCTATGACGCAAAAGAAGATGGGTTCTCTGTGGGTGGGGTGAGTATTCATAATTGCATGACGGCGCATGGACCCGATGCAGCCACCTATCGCAAAGCCAGCAACCAAACACTAAAACCGCAACATTACCAAAATACACTAGCCTTCATGCTTGAATCACGCCATCCATGGCTCGTAACCAAATCAGCATTAACTCATGCTACTCGTCAAAAAGACTACGCAAGCTGTTGGCAAGGATTGCAACACGAATTTAAGCTAGACAACTAATCAATCAAAATCAATAAGAGATGAATCGCCTTGATAAAGTGTCATTTCATCAAGGCTATATTTTTCTAAAATAAATCTTCCTGTGTTAACCCATAATGTTCGAGAAGCGAACGTAATGCTTTTAATGCTTCAACTTGGATTTGTCGGACTCTCTCACGAGTAAGATCTATTTCTTTGCCTACTTCTTCTAGTGTTGCCTTTTCAAAACCTCGCAAACCAAAACGTCTAGCAATCACCTGTTGTTGATTTTCGGTAAGCTTGTCTAATAACGTCTCAATATGTGCGCGTAGATTTTCATCCGTAAGCAACTCCGCAGGATTAACACTATTCTCATCTGCTAGCGTATCTAGCAATGATTTATTTTCATCAAAACCAATCGGTGTATCTACAGAAGCAACCTTGTCATTTAATCCCAATAGCTTTTGCACATCTTCTAATGGCTTATCGACCATTTCAGCAATTTCCTCTGGCGAGGGCTCATGGTCTAATTTTTGTGTTAATTGTCTGGCTGCACGTAAATAGATGTTAAGCTCTTTTACTACGTGAATAGGCAACCGAATGGTTCGGGTTTGATTCATAATAGCCCGCTCGATTGTTTGCCGTATCCACCACGTTGCGTACGTTGAAAAACGAAAACCGCGCGTTGGATCAAATTTTTCTACTGACTTCATCAATCCTAAATTACCCTCCTCTATCAAATCAAGAAGTGGCAAACCACGATTCAAATAACGGCGTGATATTTTCACAACCAAACGCAAATTAGATTCAATCATTTTCTTACGCGCGGCAACATCACCTTTTAATGCTAGCGTTGAATAATGAATTTCTTCCTGAGCAGATAACAAAGGGGAAAAACCTATTTCACTCAAATAGATTTGGGTAGCATCCAGTGTCTTGGCTAATGTTTTGCCGCGCTGGTAGGTAGGAAAAGCAAGCTCATCTGTAAAATCAGGTCCAATTTCATCAAGTGACGTTTCAACGGCGTCCTCTTCAGCCACATCATCTAAAGACTCAGCATCATCGACAATATCTTCAATGTCTTCAATACGTTCAATATCGTCACTTAGAGACTCAATTTTATCTTCTTGATTATCTTTAGGGCACATTGTTTCACCTTTTGTTATCGAGGGCTTCTCTTTTAAATACAGTGTATATCTAAAGGTGTATTAACAATAGGTTTGCTGTCAAGTTCTTCCAACTATTTTTGTAAATAATTCAATGGATTGACTGGTTTTCCAGCCTTTCTGATTTCAAAATGAACACCCCAATAACGTCGGTCAACAACCCCCATATCAGCAATGACTTGCCCTTGGTGTATTTGTTGTCCTTCTTTAACTAGATTACGCAAATTATTGCCGTAAGCCGTTAAATATTGATTATCATGTTTGATAATAATTAAATTCCCATACCCTGCTAAACCATTTCCGGCATAAGCCACCGTGCCACCGGCGGCGGCTTGAATTTTTTCACCCTTGTAACCGGCAATATCAATGCCTTTTTTCCCTTGCTGAGGCACATAATTTGCAACAATTTTACCGCGTACTGGCCACAACCAACTTACATTACGTTGCTTAGACTCAACAAAAATAGGTTGAACTACATGCCGACTAAAATTGCTCCTTCTAGCAGATGGAGGTGGACTAATCGCATGTGTAGCAGGCGCAGGTTGACCACCATGTCTCAATTGCAACACCTGCCCAACTCGCAACGTATATGGGCTTTGCAAATGATTAGCTGCAGCTAAATTGCGATAATCTTGATCATAACGAAACGCAATAGCAAAAAGAGTTTCACCTCGTGCAACAACATGCTGACGCTTGTGGTTATTAATTTCTTTCCAATTTAATTCAACGACAGGTGCTAAAACTTCTCGCTCTTCACATCCGCTTAAGGTAAGCAAAATCACCGCAACGCAACAACTAACACCTGCAATGCCCACTAACTTATTGAACATAGGTTATGCCATCCATCCAAGCAGAAATTTGGTCAAACGCCTTGTAATGTGTCAAATCAAGTTGCAAGGGTGTGATTGATACGCGATCTTGAGAAACCGCATAAAAATCGGTACCCGGGCCAGAATCAGCCTCTGGTCCAGAAGGCCCCACCCAATAAATAGCATGACCTCGCGGATCAAATTCTTTAACAATAGGTTCCGCACAATGACGAGTACCCAAGCGAGTCACCTCAATTCCTTTGATTTTATCTAATGGCAAATCTGGCACATTAACATTCAAGATGGTTTTAGAGGGTAACGGACTGCCTTGTAACTTCAAAACCAACTGCCTAACTATCACAGCTGCAGTCTCGTAATGCTGGATATTGTCGCCTACCATGGATACGGCAATCGCTGGCAAACCTAAATAGCGCCCCTCCATAGCAGCGGCAACAGTGCCTGAATAAAGAATATCATCCCCAAGATTTGGGCCATCATTAATACCAGAAACGACCATATCAATACCAGGCTCTAAAAAACCTGTTATGCCAAGATGAACGCAATCAGTGGGAGTACCTTCTACACTATAATGACTATTATCTAACTGCCTTACACGCAACGGACGCGACAACGTCAGTGAATTACTAGCTCCACTTCTATTTCTATCCGGCGCCATAACTTCAATCGTTGCGATACTAGACAATTCATTTGCTAAAATTTTAATTCCAGGCGCTAAAACACCGTCGTCGTTACTGACTAGTATTCTCATTTTTTTTAACCCTCTGGTGATTCTAACCATTTAACAATTGCTAAATGTTGTTGTAATTGGCGCTTATTTTCATTAAGCATTGATTGAAGTCCTGACTGATTTGATTGCTCGTTCAAAAGAGATTCTTGCTGAGCAATTGTTTGCTGTAACAATAATATTTTTTTGCCATACCCTTGAGGATCAAGTCGTAATTGATAAGCTGATTCGTTAATACTTAGTGCAATGTTTTTTAATTCCTCGCAATTGCTAGCTGAAGATTGTTTTTCAGCACAGGTTTGCAAAACATTTTGCAATTTTTTTGGGTGTAACCGGTAATAAGAATCATCATGCGCAGCGCTTGCGCTCCCGCAAAGAAAGGCTATCGCAATTATAATATACTTATTCATCTAATATCTCTTACAAAAAACAAGATAATAGCATCAGTAAGCATTGAAGACCATTCTCAGTGGATGTACTAGATAGAGTGCAAGGGTTGAGTAGGCACATAGCTGACGCTTTTTTGCCTACTCTGATTTATACTCATAAAAAATTATTTTGCTTTGTTGTCGCGCCTTTTTGGAGTTTGAAATTTATTAGAACGACTCGAGTTACTACGGCCTCGGTTATTCATTGCAAATGATTTTCTTGCTTGGCCAGAAAATCCCATGGGCGTCACTGATGTAGGAAGATTATGATTAGGTGAAAAATTATCTATTTCTTCTCTCTCGAGCTTTTGTTTAATTAATTTTTCAATATCTTGCAATAAGCGTGCCTCATCAGCACTCACTAATGAAATAGCCTGTCCAACCGATCCAGCACGTCCAGTACGCCCTATTCGATGCACATAATCTTCTGCAACATTTGGCAAATCAAAATTTACTACCATGGGCAATTGATCAATATCAATGCCTCTTGCAGCGATATCTGTTGCCACTAAAATTCGGACCTTGCCATCTTTAAAATCAGCAAGCGCTTTGGTTCTCTGTGATTGACTTTTATTGCCATGAATAGCAACAGCATCGATACCATCAATAGCCAACAATTTAACCAATTTATTAGCACCATGCTTTGTTCGAGAAAAAATTAACGCCTGCCCCCAATCGTCGTGTCGAATTAAATGACTTAACAACTCAGCTTTACGGGCTTTATCAACCGGGTGAATTTTTTGTGATATCGATACTGCTGTTATATTTCGTGGAGCAACACTTACTTCAACAGGCTTTTTCAAAAATTCTTTTGCCAATTGGCAAATTTCATTCGAAAACGTTGCAGAAAATAATAATGTTTGTCGCACACGCGGTAATAACGACATAATTCGTTTAATGTCATGAATAAACCCCATATCCAACATACGATCCGCTTCATCAAGAACCAATGTTTTAAGCCCATCAAAACGAACAGCTCGTTGTGAATACAAATCCAAAAGTCGTCCAGGTGTTGCTACCAAAATTTCAACTCCCGCGCGCAATTTGATCATCTGTGGATTAATTTTTACACCACCAAAAACTACAGCAGATCGAAGGTTTAAATATCGGCCATATTGCAAAACACTTTGATGTATTTGAGCAGCCAACTCTCTTGTAGGAGCTAAAATGAGTACTTTTACATGATTACTTTTAGCTCGAGGCTCATCTACTAAACGCTGCAGCAGTGGCAATGTAAAACCAGCTGTTTTACCTGTGCCTGTTTGTGCAGATGCTAATAAATCATCCCCGCGCAATACAACCGGAATAGCTTGGGTTTGAATAGGTGTGGGGGTATCATAGCCCTGCTCAAGAACAGCCCGTAATAATGGTGCAGATAAACCTAATGTTGAAAATGTCATGGTGTTCCCTCAATAATCGCAATAAGTTTCAGCCAACACCAAAACCAATCAACGTACAAATTGTAGACATTTTATCATACAAATGAGCTTTGTTGATATAATCGATTAAAATTACATAATGAAGTCCTTGCAAACCAATATAAAAAAAATTTAACGAAGCAATTGTCGTAAAAATGCCTATTTAATTGAATAAATGAGCGAGATTGGCTATCGTAGGCGTCATAATTTCATCCTGAGAGCACTATAAATGTTAGACTTTAAAGTAAGCTGCGACGACGAAACTGGTGAATTGTTTATAGAAACATCCATCTACGGGAAACTTCTACTCACAACACCTCAGCTGAACAAGGGCACTGCCTTCACCAATGATGAACGCCGAGCATTTGGATTACTAGGAAAATTACCTCATCGCGTAGAAACGCTAGATGAACAGGTAAAACGTGCTTATCTGCAATATGCGAGTTACACCACACGTTTACAACAAAATATTTATTTAAATAATCTTCATGATAAAAATCAAATTTTATTTTATAAACTACTAAGCCGCCATTTAGCAGAAATGCTCCCCACTATCTATACACCCATTGTTGGAACAGCTGTTAAGCATTTCAGCCGAGAATTTCGCCAGCCACGAGGCTTATATATTGCATATTCAGATCAACATCAACTTGATGAAATAATTGAGAATCGCTCCAACCCTGAGATTGATCTGATCGTTGTCACAGATGGCGAAGGGGTACTCGGTATTGGTGATCAAGGCATTGGTGGCATGGAAATACCTGTTGCTAAACTGATGGTCTATAGTTTATGCGGCGGGATCGATCCGACCCGAACCTTACCTATTTTTCTTGATGTAGGAACGAATAATCAAGAGCTTTTAGATGACCCAATGTATCTAGGATGCCGCCAACCACGTATCGATGGCAAAGAATATGATAAATTTATTCATAGCTTTGTAAACAATATTACCAAACATTTTCCTAACGCCTTCTTGCACTGGGAAGACTTTGGCCGTGGTAACGCAAGAAAAATATTAAATCAATTTCAAGATGAGTTATGCACCTTTAACGATGATATTCAAGGTACAGGAGCCGTAACACTATCTGCTTTGTTAGCAGCATGTGATATTACCGGTTTAAGCCTTGAGAAAAATCGTATCATCGTTTTTGGCGCAGGCTCCGCAGGAGCAGGCATCAGTGAGCAAATTGTCGATGCTATGGTAGGGCTAGGTTTATCATTGAAAGAAGCCCATGAGTGTTTTTGGTTAGTCGATCGTCAAGGATTACTTGTAGAAAATGATCCAGAGCTAACAGATGCACAGAGACCATTTGCACGCAAAGCATCTGATATCAGCCATTGGACTATGCAGAACAAAAAACTTCCGTCACTAACGGATACTGTTCGTAATGTGAAACCCACCATCCTTATTGGCTGCTCTGCGCAACCCGGTGCATTTTCACAAGATATCATAGAAACCATGACCTCCCATTGTGAACGGCCTATTATTTTTCCATTATCAAATCCTGATGAAAAATGTGAAGCGCAACCTTCCGATATTTTAACCTGGAGTAATGGAAAAGCATTAATCGCAACAGGCACCGCATTCCCTGCGATAGAATATCAAAACCGTTTAATAGAAATAGCTCAGTGCAATAACGCGTTGGTATTTCCAGGAATTGGATTAGGAATTTTGGCTGTTCAGGCTTCACGCTTATCAAAAACAATGGTATGGGCAGCGTCACAAGCATTAAGCACCTTTTCTCCTAGCAAGAAAGATAGTTTTCTTCCACTTCTACCATCTTTAGATGATGCTCAAACAGTCGCTAAGCACATCGCCATTGCTGTGGCAAAAAGCGCTATTGATAACGGCCTTGCTCAATGTAATCAAGATAAAGATCTTGAAACATTAATCCAAGATAAATTTTGGGAACCACGCTATCTTCCCTTTAAACGTATTTAATAGGCAACGAACTAAAGCAGGGCTGCTTGCAATTGAGCCAATGAGGGTTGCCCCTCAGCGACTACTCCGCCCTGCTTGCTATTTTTAAACAACCCATTGATAAATATGCCCCCCTTTCAAACCACACCTAGCGTTGTATCAAGGTCGCTAAATGCTCTGCATACTCAACTTATTGTATATATAGATAAATTCTGAAATACTGATGGCGGTCATTGTATGTGGCCTTAAAAAATTTAAACTGAATAAGGGATATTATATGTTAAAACACCGGGTGTTATTTCTCAGTCTTGCTCTCTTAAATTGCGGACATTCTTATGCTGGGACAATGGGAACTGATAATACTTTTGATCCCACTGCCTATATAAAATTGGGAAGTGGTGGTAGCTTTTCAATGACATCACATATAAATCCTAGCTATGAGTGGGACCCATCACCTCAAGGCTATAATAATAACCTAGATAATTCTGCTCTTTATTCAGCAGCATTTGGTTACAATTTCTCCAAACTTATCAGCGCCGATTTTGAATATGTTTACCGACCATCTTTTTCATACTCTAAATACCAAACATCAACCGCTGTTGACACCGTTAATTTTGTTGGTGATAAAACACGTAAATTTGATCTTGCAAGTAACTCACTAATGGCGAATTTATATATTCATGGCGCTGCAGTATCAGAGCGACTGACCTTAGATATCATAAATCGCTTTACGCTTGCACCTTTCGTTGGTGGTGGTATAGGTGTTGGATTTAATACAGTAAGTAATTTTCATTCATTACGTCCCAATGGCAGCGTTTCAAGCCTAATGGCTGATCAATTTAAAACATCCTTCGCCTGGCAACTTTCTGCAGGTCTTGAATTATTTAATGACAGCGCCTTTAGCTTTGCAGCAGGTTATCGTTACTATAATAGCGGGACATTTGAATCAAATTATTACTATTTAAATTTCCTAAATAAAGCTCGTCCTTTAAAAAGCACGCTTCAATCTAACGAGTTTTTTGTAACAATGAGCTACAAAATAGATGCTTAATATTTAGTAATACCTAACAGTAAGGCGCCGACCAAATTTATAACATTCCTATAATGGTAAGCGCCTTATGCCTTTATCTACAGTTATGACAAAACAAAGCTTGATGTCACGTCCTCACCCACTACAATAAAAGGCTGAATAGCCTCAACATAAGCGCTTTTAATTTGAGAAAAGCGTACATCTGGATCATTTAGAATATCCCAGGTATGGCGAGTTACTGCTGTCAACTGTTTACCATCTAATGTAATCCCTTTCCACGAGCATTCAAAAACTGCGCGGTATTCATTTTCTGATACAACTTCAACATGACAGAAATCCACAATATGAGCGCTTAAACGCAATTGTGTAGAGGATTTTAAAATCCATGTTTCCAAGTCCTGCTTTGATGTTAAAAGACCAGAAGGAAAATTAAGCTGAAACTGATCGGCAAGCAATTCACAAAATGGCTCAGGATCTGACTCTAAGCGCTCAACCAAAGCAAGCCAATAATGTATTAAGGATTTGACTCGATTTGTTGGGTATGTATCTTCAAATATCTCTTGTGTCTGCTCTATGGGTTGTATGGTCACCTTAGAAAGAAAAGGCAGATTTTTTCCATTGATATCAACGATAACAGAGTAAGAAATAGCATAGCTAAAACGCTCATTATCAGGACGTATATTTTGATAGTGTACCGTTGCCGTGAGCAGCGCTTTAGCCTCATCTTGAACGATAATACAAATATCACTTACATGGTGTGCATTTTTCGAATTTGTTAAAAGCAAAAGCGCTTCTGCGCAAGCTGCCTTACCTCGACGTTCTCCACTTAGTGGGTTATCAATAATAATTTCATCGACAAGCAACTCTAATTGACTCTCTATCCGAGGAACATTTACAGGTCGCTCATATACCTGAAACCAACGATAAAATTGCGCTTTAATAAGGTGTTGCAACAACGTGCTTTCCATAGAAATAATTCTCCATCATAAAGTCCGAATAGCCTTTCGTAACATCAAGTCTTTGGCAAACCAAAAAAAATGTAATTAATTTTTTACAAAATTTACGGTGACATTTTTTACAGTACCACTTTTGGGATCCCATGCTCTCGCATAGGTAAATGACATTTGCGTAGATTGAGGGTAGGTTTTTCCTTTAACAAGCATGAACGTAAACATTGTATTACCGCCGGCGCCAATTAATTTTGTTTGTGGAGCAACATATTTACTACTGGTCATCTGTAATAAGCTTTGATCATACGATGTTAGGGTCCATTGATAACCGGTTGTCGGATTAGCAGGTAACGTCACTACAAAATTGGAACTATTCGAATTAACAGTGAATGTTAATCCATTCCCCGCGTAACTACACAAAGACGTTAGCAGTAACAAACCACTGAGCATCATTCTCATCACTGTTTATCCTTTTAATAATTTTATTGAGCAGTATATACTCAATCAACTCGTCCCACCAATATATGCACTGGCCAACGCTTCATACGTTCTTTTTGAGGCCTCCCTCAAGCAGACAATAGTTGCTCGTATAAGGTCTATAGAGTTGGCATGCTGAGGCTTTTGATACTCTTTTACTTAAGACCCAGTGTTCAAATAACCAATTAAGGAAAAAAGACAATGTAGGCCGGGCAGAAAGCAACGCCCAGCCAACAATTGAGATAACAGAATAATTATACTTTAGCTTTTTTTACTTTAGCCTTTTTTACTGGTTTATGCTCTTTTTCTACATGAACGATGCTAAACTCTTCTTCTAAGGCGTGACAATGATCATCTGAATGGCCATGCTCATGTCCATGACAAGGACAGTTACAATGCCAAAATTTACGGCAAAATAAAGCTAAACCCACTAAAAACATGCCAAAGATACCAAGGCTATTGCCAGTGAATATGGTTAATACAGTTGCGAGCACTAATAAAATTAGCCCAAGTAACTCATGCCGATATCCCTTGCCACATGCCGTCATCTCACAACTTTTTTTGCTTTTCATTTATTCCTCCTTGAGTAGCATCCGATGCTTCAACGAATAAATCATATTAGATTCCCATCAATACTGTATACTTTAGACTATTATTGCGCAATATGTTGCATGTAACCGTGCAAAGTAAACAAAAATAGACTCAATAGGTGAATAATGACGCGAAAAATAGTATGTATTAAATTAAATCAGGAAGCAGAAGCCATGAAAGCCCCCCCTTTCCCAGGCCCATTAGGTGAAAAAATTTTTAATAACGTCTCAAAAGACGCTTGGAAAATGTGGTTAGACCATCAAACCATGCTAATTAACGAATACAGATTAAGCTTAATGGATCCTAAAGCACGCGAGTTTTTAAAAGAAGAATTGCAGAAATATTTCTTTGGAGAAGGCTCAGAAAAACCTTCAGGATATAAATCTTAAAGAAAATTTCCACAGAACTCTTGACTCAAAATCGTTCTCGGAGTTTAATAGCAACCTCTTGTGGCCAGATAGCTCAGTCGGTAGAGCAAAGGATTGAAAATCCTTGTGTCGCTGGTTCGATTCCAGCTCTGGCCACCAAGCACCCCCATATTTTAACCAAAGCCGGGTCTTGCGCTAGTTATCCCTCCTCACAAATAACTGGATACGTCTGTTAAGCTTTCACTAGGGCATCTGCATGTTGTGCGTGTTTTAGTTGCGAGATTCGTTTGTAAGCTTGGTCAATCCTGGCGCTCTCAATCGCTCCACAATCAACAAGTTTCTCAATTTTATCAACTACGTCTGTCGCTGCAATATCACCTAACTGATTTGCAAAAATTAACATATCAGCTCCTGCATTGATTGTTAAACATAATGCTTCATCAAGTGGGTAGTGATGACTAATGGCTTGCATTTGCAAATCGTCACTAACAATCACGCCATCAAAACCGATTTCTTTACGCAACAAGTCCGTAAGAATTGAATAAGATAATGTGGCAGGTAACCCACTAGCATCCAATTGTCGATTTATAACATGTGCTGTCATTACCATTGCCGGTAATGATGTGCCATTTAATAATGACTTGTACGGCACAAGCTCATTCATATCATATTGTTGAGTGACATCAACAAACCCCTCATGAGAGTCCCCAAAAGCGCTTCCATGACCAGGAAAATGTTTGTAGGCGCAGGTAATACCATAATTACTAGACGCCGCAACAAATTTTTTCGCAATGCGAATAACTTCTGAAGGCTGTGAAGAGAAACTACGCCCTAGCTTACCGATGATACCCTGTTGCTGATTTAAATTAAGATCAACAACAGGAGCAAAATTAAGATTAAATCCAAGCTCTTTCAATGTGGATGCCATACGGGAAATTTCAAGAGATAATGCATCATCAGGAAGAAGTGCTTGCTCATAGGGTGTCATTGTTTTCATGCACCCAGGAATACTAGCAAGCCTATCAACAACGCCACCCTCGTAATCTAAAGCAATAAAAAGAGGCAAGCTGTCTTGTTTTACATAGTGCTGTAATTGTTTAGTTAAGTTTTTAATTTGCTCACGGCTCTTTAAATTTTTACCATGTTTTTTTGTCGCACAATCTATGTCAAACAACAGAACCCCACCTAAACCATCTTGTTGTAACCATTTTACTACCGGACTACGCTGATCAATTTCACAACCAGAAAATCCCATGATTAGCATCTGGCCAATTTTATGTCTTAAGTGGGTCATTTATATAGCTCCTGGTAAAAAATTAACGCGCCTATTCAACATCTCTTGCTGAGCTTATCTTTAAATTAGGGTATGTTAACAATAAACGTTTCATTGTGGCTTAACAGGTGGGATACTTTTTAGGTCGCACGCACAATTCCCACTAGCATCAGGTGGGAATGGCACCTCTGAAAACTCTGCTGGATAACAAACATTAATATTCCAGGCTGTATCGCCAGCAGCTATTGTTTGAGGAAACGTCCAGTTATGCCGCGCAGGATAAGTCTTATCCGTATCCGACTCCCAAAAAACCGGCATAAACGTCGCTGAAAGAGATAACGTATCAGCTGGTTGACAGTTAAACTGTTGCCTCGCCCATGACTGCCCCTGTGGAACAATTACTGTTGTGATAAGTTTACCAGTTGTCGCGTTAGTCACGTTGACGGTTAGATTATAATTTGCCCAACAGTTGTCTTTTACCATAGTTAAAAAACAAGGAAAGGCTTGTGCATAAGCAGACATACATAAGCCTAACGATATTGAAAATAATTTATACATTAAAAAAACATCCTCTGTAAAAAATCCTGCTTAAGTATAAACAATTTCCTAATATTGAGCTATCAACCTAAATAACTAACAGAATCATATTAATCAACCGTTGAACGATGAGAGACCATAGGTACGATAGTCATTACCATAGTCGTTTGATGTATAATTATCTCGGGGATACCCTGCAGGCTCTTCAACAAGTTCTGCTGCAACGTCTTCTGCAACTACAGCATAAAAACATGTTGCTACTAACCTCGTAATAAGTACTGTTAATTCCCATACAGTATCAATAACAGCTCTGAATATACCTTCAAAAAAATGATGGAAATTAGACGCACATTCCATAACACAGCACCGAGCTTGACCAAAATC
>CAZZGV010000015.1:0-15740 GCA_964654255.1 uncultured Legionella sp.
AGCTATTCAGAATTATTTTACGCCTCCTGTTTTACAAGAGGCGTGAACGTTTACCAAATTACATGCATTATGCAAATAAAACACTCTTTCAAGAATAATTTCACCTCTCTTTTACTATCAGTTCAGCAAAGGAAATCCCACAATCCCCGTCATCCATATACCAAATATCATATGAGAAATAACAACCCCGACCAGACTTCCTTGTCTTGCATATAGAAATCCCCACACCAAGCTTGGAATAATCACCAGTAAAGAATAATAAATGGACCCCAAATGCAAATGGCTAATTGCAAAAATCAAGGTTGAAGTAACAACAGCTCTTACATTTGCATACCTTCCTGTTAAAACTTGAAGCAACGAACTTTGTAATAATCCCCTAGCTATAAATTCTTGTGCTATTGTAAATACCGCATAAACAATAGTAATAACGCCACCCCAAAAAAAACCTTTACTTGCAATGGGAAAACTTAATATTGATGTTGTGTTTGCGCTAGTACTTAGCGAAATGTACAGTAATTTGAGCGAAGTTCCTACAACCATCATCCAGATAGTCCACAAAAGTGCCTCTTTAATATGAGCTTTGGCATTTTTCAATGTAAAACCAAAAGCACTCAGTGCATAATCACCACTTTTAATATAAGCCATAGCAAGCACAACAAACCCAACCAATATTCCTGAAGTAATAAATGTAGTCGTATTTGGATTTTTTATGTTATCTAAAATAATGCGCATGGTGAAAACATAAAAGCACATCATAAAAATAAATGTTATAAAAAAATTGGCAAAAGCAGCTTGTTTTTTAGCGGCAACAAGCTCTCTTTTTAATGAGCTAACGGTTGCATCATTGGTATGCCTTAGCCAATCCTGCTCTGCGAGCAATTGATTTTCGATAAGTGTGGTGTAAGCACTTGAATCAATTTTAGCTAGCTTTTGTAATGAAATCTCAGCTACAGTTACCTTGTTTATCGCTTTTACATTCGCTGATCGGGGCTTTCCATCAATTAATGTCATTAGGCCAAATGAATCACCAACACCCATTTCAGCAATAGTGAAACGCTCATCTTCTTTATATATAGAAACGCTCCCTGATGTTATAAGAAAAAACGTATCGCCAATGTCGTTTTCCTTTATGATTAACTCGCCAACACCAAAGGTTTTAACATTTACAATGCGTTCTATATTAAGCAATTGTGAATCAGTCATAGTTGCTAACAGACTATTATTCATCCAAGACGTTTTTTTCACAGCCAATTCCTTTTATTAGGCTTCTATTGCACGGCTGCACATTAACAACTCTAACAATTAGATTAATTTTTTAGAGTTGTTAATGTGCAGGCACTGTTAATTACATGTAAGCATCAATAGAGAATTATAGTATCAATGTACATTTATATTAACTCGCAGATCCCTTGCCATGATACTATCTATCAACAACTGAGTTTCTTCAGCTTCCCTCATTAATTCATTAACAAAATCATTGCTAACTTCTGCGTCTGCCTGCTCTATAAGAGGACGTTGATTTGCAAAAAAGCTGAGTTTATTTACCACATCTGCAAACTTTGCCCCACTTTCCTGTACCGCAGTTACCACACGCGAAAATTCAGCAGCATTTTTTCCAGCACTAGCAACTATTTCTCCCGACTGTTTTATTTCTCTGTGATATATATTCAAATCATCAGAAACCCTGGTAAACCCTATACATATATTTTCTTGTTGCTGACGTAAATTGGTTGCATCACGTTCTAAGTCTACTGCTACATGCGCAAGCGCTTCATTTTGATGTTGCAATAGCACGATTTCAGGTTCTATCTGCTTTACCTGCTCCTGAATTAACCCAACACCATCTTTTAACAATTCTTGTGTTGCACTTACAGCAACCGTAGCATCATTAAGCAAGGCTTCGGTAGCCTGGAGATCGTTGTTCAAAACTATTGTTTCCTCTGCAAGCCTAAACGCTGCTTGCCAACGATGTTGTTCATGAGAAACAAGCAGTTTGTGGATGATAATAGACAGGAGAACAGCAGATATCGTTAATAGTATCGAGCTCCCTATTAGCCCACCAACAAAACTGGAGGACACAATAAATAACAAAGCATGCGCTATTTTTGATAAAAATGACCGCTCGTTCCAAGCAGAGCTTAGCTTATCAAACCAGCTTTTTTGAGCAAGCTGACGTTGCATGAGAATACCGGCTTCATCAGGTGGGTATACCTCTAGCTCTGGATAAAACCATGCACCAAGTGCTTTACATTTTGACCATATCGATACGAAAAAACCAACCGATGCTACTGGATTTTCTAAACGCGTATCTTCCCTTTGTTGTGGCATATTATGTTAACTCCCTGTTTATTTATAATGCTGGTCCTGATGGTGCTACTACCTGTAGAGCAGGCTGCGCAGGCTCGAGCCTAAACCTCTCCTTAAAAAATCCACATTGGTTTTTAAGAATGGTTGACACCCGAATTAATTTGGCAATTTCATCATCTTGTTTTTTTATGGTTTCACGTTGCGCATTATTCTCCACCGTGAGTGATTGCACCGTTTCACCTAATTGCAGAATAGTACCGGTTTGTTCATTTAGTGTATGCTGCAGCGTTTCAATATCATTAGCCGTTTGAATAAATACATCCACTCTAATCCTAAGATACTCATTTAATTCACCAAGCATTGTTGCAGCTTTTATTGCCTTAAGATGAGATGCATCGGACAGCTCTTTAAGCTCCGGAAGTGATTCAGAAAGCGACGCACTAGCTTTTTTGGCGGTCTCCATAGCAGCAGCAAGCCTTTCATTTGTCTCTGTAATGCGCTCTGATAACTCATGAAGACGCTCAGCAGATACCGTAGTTGTTGTTACTTCCTTTATCTCTTCTTTTAACGCGATTGCTTCTCGAGTAAGTTGTTCTACTTTAGCACTTGCGTTATTAATTCGCTCTTCTGTTAATCTATTTTGAGCAACCAATAAATCCTGATGTTCCTGAGATAGTGGTGATGACATTGAAAACCACGTTGACCACCACGACGTCGTTGTGACCCCAACAGCAACCCCACCTGCACCAGCGCTGAAGCCAATCACTGTGGCAACAGCCGCACTAATGCTTGAAAGCGCGGGACCACCCACCATGGGTAATAAAGGAGAAGCTAAGAGAATAAGCGGTACTGGCATAATAATATCCTTTTAATAATCAAACATCATGTCCCTGTTCACCCGAACCAGGCGACCGGCAGAATATTACCAACATGATCCAAAACGATCAATAGTGATCTTTTATTATTCCATTAATTGTTTAAAATCAATTCGTTAGAACGATAAAACACCATATTGATCCGTAATATGATGTTTAAATATTAGTTATTTGTGCAAGAAAATATGGGCAATAAACTACTGCCATTGCCAAATGCGTCGCCGTTAAAATTAAAAAACAAATGGGATCCGAATTCAGATAAATTAATATCTTGAGGTTCAGGTCGACTATAATTTTGATTGGCCTTTACAAGATGTTCATAAACCCACTCATTGTCGAGGTATTGTGTCTCTATTTTTTGCAACACCTCAGCATCACTATACAGTTGTCGAAATACGCGCACCACATTAGCAATACATTTATTCTTGTCGACTTTTATAGGCGACTCCTCCAACAGCTGCATAATTGACAATCCATCCGATATGCCATCTAACAACCCAGGAATGTGACACATGCATTCGATGAGCCTCTCAGGTTCGTGATTATTAAATTCCTCTAAAAAAGGTAATAACGTCTTATGATAATTTTGCATTTCATATTGCTTAAAAAATCCTGCTATCAATGCTACAGGTAACGCTTTTATAATCGCAAACAACGATTTATTGTCTTCCATCCATTGTTGAATACGTCCTTTATACTGCCCCATAAATGGTTCAATTTCATCGTCTGGCAAACAACGAATAATACTGATTAATGTATTAACGCCTATATCTGCAATCCTTTCTTTAATCATTGTTTGCTGTAAAAAAGGCATCACATGCTGGGGGGCTAAATAGGACACAATAATCGAAACATTGGTTTCTGGTACCCGCATAAAGATAGCTTGAACATTCTCCTGCAGAAAAAATAAAAACCGTTGTTCTTCAGGAATGCTCTTTAACAAAACAATAAATCGTTCACACGTACTAACCCAACTCAACAAATATTCTTGCATGTCTGTGCTATTCAAATATACAAAACGTTCGACTAAAGGCAATAACTCACATACCACACTTAGAAAATCAGCATCCTTTAAAATTTCTGCTTTTACACTAGCGTTAGCATTTAATAATAATGCCCTCAGATGGCTACGTTTTTTTTCTTTTTGTATTCTAGACCTTAGTGAGCCCATTTGTTTTGAGTTCACCTGTGCTCCAGCCCTTAATAACAACATAAAAACATCAGGGGTTATCGCTTGCAGCGACCAAGCTAAAGGAATATCCACCGCATCAGCCAAGTTAACATCCGCACCATTCGCTATCAAAAATTTAACTATCGCTAAATCACCTCGTTTACTTGCCATGGTTAAAAGAGTAAATTCATCGACACGCATATTAATATTGTGATGGTTGACGGCATACCTCAATAGCTCTAAATTACCCGAGTACATCGCCATAGCTAACGTACCCTCTCGCTCTCTAAACGTTAGATTTTTAAAAGACAATGCATGCTGTCGTTCTGGATTATGAATAGCTTGAATTTCAGGTAGCTTTTCCCATTTTTCCACCACCTCGGACACTATCTTTTCCTGACGTTTAGTCGCATAAATATGGGTTTTGATTCGTCTCATCGTCGTTGATTGATGCCCAAAACTAAGCGCACCCATAATTTTTATAGCAACGAAACTCTCACTGCTAACGTCTTCTAACTGAGACAACCCATTTGCGTCTGCAAAAATCCAACAATGCCTGTTTACATCATAACCTAAGGTAATTGTGTGCCCAACACCATCAAGCGCCAGCACAACAAAATTGCAAGGTAGATTGCTATCATCTATTTGTTTACGAAATCGATGAAGATAAATAACCAAATCTGCATAATGATAATGCCCCTCGAAACATCTAATTTCAAGAATAGCATCAGCGTACTTCATCCTGTCATACCTATCCCGATCACGCTGACAGATTGCAGCTTGAGCCTTTATGATTTTTAATTCGTCTTCAATTTTTTTTGGCATAATGACCGACATAATTTCTGTATTTGTTAAAAGCTTCATATCTAAGTCAGCCGCCCAAGATCTTGCTCGTTGACCAAATCCAATATTTTGTAAAAATCCCTCTAATTCTAAAAATAATAATTGCTTGTCCGTAGGTTTTAACACCTCTCCCTTTTTTTTAACATTCTGATGCTGTGCCAACAGCTCGGCACGATTTCCTTCGAGTACGCCTTTTAATTCGGAAATAGATATTGTATTTAAAAGCTCAAGGCATTGCCGACAATAAGTAAGATTGCCAGCCAACATTGCTAGAGCAATGACCATTCCATATCCCAAACATTGCCCACCCACACTTTCCAACGTCACATCAGAAGATTCTTTAATGGCAGCAGTCAATTGAATAAGACGAGAATGAGAGCCTTCATTGACAACCTTGCCCCCACCTATAATGTCGTCTATCCCTAGAAGCAACTCATCTGAACAATTAAATGGATTTTCATCGGCGTTCCTAATTTCTTTTAAACGATTAATCAAATTAATTTTATGGTTTTCATAGAATGGATACGTCAAATAAAATAAGGACGCCAATTCAATTTCATCTCGAAGAAGCAGCAAATCTGTCTCTGTTAAACCAGGATTTTCAGACAAGCTACACATCTTCATTTCAGTCGCAAGCAATTCATTAAAATTTTCGATTGCAAATAACAAAACATAAACATTATGTGCTCGAATTGAATACGTATAATTTCTCAGCATGCGGATAATTTCAAAATGAGTAGTCCCCTCAGACGTTTGCTCTAATTTTTTATCCCAATCTAAACGGATTATATCCAATGCGTTATTTGTTAATTTTAAATAATCAGCTAACGCCCTATCCTCTCTATAAATAATATCCAATAACGTTGCGTCACCTATAGGTTGTTCTAACGATACTCCATGGATAATCAGTAGCACCGCGTTATTTATAGATATATTTTGAAGTGTGGCAATTGAAAGCAACGGCAATGCATTAGAAGAAATTTTTATTTCCCATTCCAACAATGTTGTAATAACTCCATAATGCTCATCCTTAAGAGCTACATTAAATAACTCAATACGCTCAAACTCACATAGTCTTGATAATAATTGATGGATACTGTGTTCATCATTTCGCATTACAGCAGTCTGCAAATCGTTGTAAAAAGGCATGTCTTGTTCTTTGTGAATAGAAATGGCACATGCTACCATAAGAAAAACACGAACAGCAGAATCTTGTTCGTTTTCTGGTAAACTCGATAATCCTAGAACTTGACTGTGCTAATTTGAACCCTCAGACTCACAACACCCAAGCTGAAAACACTACAAATCATGACGACATCTGATGAAATAGTTATTGCGCAGACAACACACTGGCTACAATCATTTATTATAAAGCTTAATATTTGCCCGTTTGCAAAACGTGAAGTTGAAAAAAGCACACTGAAAATCCAAATCTCAAAAGCCAACAAGGTACAAGAGGCTCTTGAAGAGCTATTAACGGAGTTGATATGTCTAGATACAACACCCTCCGTGGAAACCACCTTACTTATTTTTCCTACGCTATTTAACGATTTTTTCCAATACTTAGATTTTGTTGACTATGCTGAATTACTCATTCAAAACCAAGGCTATGAAGGCATATATCAATTTGCAACGTTTCATCCTGATTACTGCTTTGCCAACACCGAATTTGATGACGCAGCAAATTATACTAACCGCTCACCTTACCCGATGTTACATCTACTAAGAGAAGACAGCTTAGACAAAGCTATTGCCTATTATGGCGATACAGCAGCGATCCCTGAACATAATATAGCCACATTACGAACATTAGGCTTAGAAAAAATCAACGAATTATTAAGTTTAAAAAAATGAATACGGATACTATTTGGCAATATCTAATAGAAGTGTTACAATAGCGCTCCAGCTTATTAGGAATAATTGAAAATGTCAGAAAAAGTACGTGGTACAGTTAAATGGTTTAACGAAAGCAAAGGCTTTGGTTTCATCGAAAGTAATGGTAAAGATTATTTTGTACACTTTAGTGCAATTCAAAGCAACGGTTTCAAGACCCTTGCTGAAGGTGCTGCAGTAATGTTCAAAGCAGGTCAAGGTCAAAAAGGCCCGCAAGCAGAAGAAGTCGAAGTAGTATAAGTAATATAAGAAAACCTCACCTTAGTAAAAAAATTAAAGTGAGGTTTTTTTGTGCCTAAATTTCACCAAATCAATTGAATATCCCCTTCATATTACTAATGCGATGCCGCTATCTGCATACTTTTAAACTGATTTTGCATAGCAACTTGTAATTGTTTTAATTGCTCTTGATTGTGTGCATTGGCATTTTGGACTTGGGCCTGCAAATCTTTTTGCATTTGTGCTAATTGCATTTGTACTTGCTTGTTCATTGCTAAAATTTGACGCTGTTGATCCGCTTGAACTTTCTGAAGTTGCGTTTGAATTTGACTATTTAGTAACTGAATTTGTTGTGAAACATTGCTATTTTCTGCGTAAGCTATATTCGACATCCCTACGACTAACAACAACGCTGCTTTGACTATCCTCATCTCAAACTCCATTTTAAATGATTAATTATTGCGGTGCACATCAACTTTAATGATTTATTATTAAATTGCAAGATATCAAAACTGGGATACCAGATTGAGAGCGTCAAAATTTTTTAGCGCATTACGCTATCCCGAACAACAACGTGGAAAATAACGTGAGTACGTATAAAATAGTTAACTGCATATTAATTGATGTTTTGCCACTACGACCCTGATTCCAACACATATTATTCCGCAGATACTGCAACCACATGTTACAATATCACCTAGATAATTCAGAGCCTTGCTATTAAACTAAAAAAGGCTTGCTAATAGATTCCCTCATATGGAGACACCATGTATAAACTTTATAGAAATATCCTTATAGCCGCATGTTTAACTTTTTTGGTTGGCTGCCAAAGCCTCAACAATGAAAATTTTTTTAAACTAACATCAAATGATACAACTATAACAACCGCTGTTCTAGAAGCGATGCTAAACGATGAAAATCTTTCTACTGTTAAAGTTCACGTTGAAACCATAAATGGCGTCGTTGCTCTAACAGGGTATGTCAAAACAATTCGTCAAAGCGACACAGCTGAAGATATCGCGAAAAAAACGCCTGGTGTAAAATCGGTGCAAAATAATATTGTTGTACGTAAATAAATTTGCTTAAGACGTTGCCTGCTTAAATCACAAGCAACGTCTTACCTTATCGATAAAATATTTTTCGTAAAGTTACTACGCAAATAAAAACCTCTTGGCATCGTTAATATTTTATTACCTGTATCATCAAAGCCATAACAAAGCGTTTTACTATTAGCAGCTTTAGGACGCACTTGTAAATAATCGCCCATGCTTGCATTAATTTCCGTTAATCTTCCTGTAGTTATCATTAATACAAACTCTGACCAATCTTTCTCAAGAATAGCTTCTTCATCCGATGATGGTGACCACAAAACGCCACGACCTATGCGTCTATCGGAAAATGAAATAGCTATATCACCTTCAACTGGCAACCATAACACGCGCTTTAATTTGGAAAAACACTGGGACGTTTTCCATGATTGATGGTGAATAGTTAAAAGAGGTATTGTCGTTACAAACGTTGATTCTTTGGGCATTCCTAAATGATTAATAGGTAGCGTTTTAAGCTCAATACCCAATGAACAAAAATCGGGAGCAGACTGATTGCCAGCTGTAGCACCTAACGCCAACTCAATAGCTTGCCCTGCCCACCCCTTTCGTTGGGGAGGATTATGAGGTATGGAAAGCTCTAGCATCGATGCCAATTGGGAAAAACTTAGCCCTTCAATAGCTTGGCAACGTGCTAATAACTCACTCTCGCTCTTCAGCAGTTCTTTTACACATAGCATCGTCATCTTTTTTACCCTCGGTAAATTCTATATGCAACGGAGGAATTGGCGCTTTTACACCTGCTGCTTTGAATTGAGCCATAATTGCAAACAGTACTTTTGATCGAATTTCAAAACGCGTATGTAATTGAACATTGATAAAATAACGTAGTTCAAATTCAATTAGTGCATCATCGATTTGTTTAAGCAATACTTGCGGAGCAGGATTGCTTAATATTTCAGGAATGATAGATAAAACATCTAATATCAATTGTTGAACAACAGTAGGCTCATCCGCTCGGCTCACTTTAATAGGAACAACCGTTCTGACCACACTATCCTGATGCGTCCAATTAGTAAATGGCTTATTAAACGTTTCAGCGTTAGGAATAAGCACCTCCATATTATCCCAGGACGATACACGCATAGAGCGGATACCAATATGAGCAACACGCCCTTCATACTCACCCAACGTAATTAGGTCACCCTCGCGAACAGGCCGCTCAATCAATAACATAATGCCACCAACGATATTGCTAGCAAAATCTCTTAAACCAAACCCCATACCAACAGCAAGCCCGCCAAGTATCATTGACATACCACTGAAATCTAAACCAAGCACTCGGAGTGTAATAAAGCTACCTAGCAAAATAACCGCGTATTGCGTAAACACTGAAAGACTATTACGAATACCAACATCCTTAGCATTACGGTATAACCATCGATAACAAAACTCGCGCGTCCATTTTGACATCCAAACAAAGATGCAAAGCAACAATAGAAATTTCAAACAGCTGATCAGCGTAATATGAATCCCAGATACATCAACCAATGGGTAATATCCGAATTTATGCACATTACCCATAACAAATGAATCTGCATACCAACCAAACAACTGAAATAAAACAACAATACTCGCTAAAAATAATGAAACCCGTACAATTTTATCAAGCGGTTTTAAAATCACTTCTATCCATAACCAACCATTCTGCAACGAAGAAATCATGAGTTCTGATAGCAACTCCAACACATCAAAAATCAGGCCACGCAACAAAATATATGCGGTCAATAACAATACTAAATACGCTTGATAACGACTCATTGTCCAAGCTAAATTGATGTACCCAATTAAACCAATAATGGCTGTGGTCAATAAAATAAGCGGAACAAGTATGGCCAACAACGAAATTGCATTTTGAAAATAACGTTTTTTAGATATCAAGACCGGTTGTAACAACGAAGGAATCACCTCTTTACTTTTCCATAAAACCCAGGATACAGCTAACAGGAAGAGCATAAATAAACGGCTAAAGATATCTTGCAACAATAAAGGCAACGGAAGTTGCCGACTAAATACCATTAATGCTGTTGTCCATCCCCCAACCAACAATAACCATTTTAAACGATAATACAACTTGACATCTTGGCCCGATGAATCGCTAATTCGCTCTAGCAATACCAAGCTAGCTATCTGGATCAACATGCGAAACGTTAACCAGACTAATACTAAATTAATAAGCAATTGATAGCTTACAAGCGGAATGTCGTTTAAAAAAAATGTTGTAATGATCACTGTTAATAACGCAAGATGTGGCACATTTCGATAAATTAAAATGAGCACCCCATCATAAAGATGTGCTGATAATCGTGAGCGCTCTTTATCTTGAATGGTTAATCGTAACAAACGATTTAAAATAAATGCTACCAATAACGTTGCAGCAATACTTGCCCAATAAAAAAACAAAGACCAAAACTCCTGCCATCCGTAATGTTCACTCACTTTCAACGCTAATGATTTTATATAATTAAAAAATTTAGCTGGAATTAAAATTAGTTGACTCAAAATAGAAGGCCAGCTATCTAGATGATACTCCACTAAACTTTGCCGCACAGACAATTGTTTTTTTAATTGGCGTTGCTTTTGCTCAAGGGTCTCTTGCAATTTTTTTTGTTGCGCGGTGATTTCCTGAAGACGTAATGACGCTGTTTTTTGAATAGCTAAAAATCGTTGCTTTGACGAGTTACTGGGTAACGATGCTAGCTGACCTTTTGATGATTCTACCATCTTCGTTAAAGAGGGTAACATCGTGGCTAATTGATTAATGGCATTTTTGTAAGTATCTGTAACAGATTGAAGCGTTTTAACGTCTTCATTTCGAATTAATAAATACTCGGCTTTTATAAGTTTTTTTTGCAATTCAAGCTCGGCAATGCGATATTGAATAAGAATAATTGCTTGATTATTGAGTAGTAATTTCTCTTCATTGTCCAATGCCAAACTAAAATTAGCATCTGATTTTCCTGGTTGTTGCAGCTCAATATTTTTCTGATATAACGTGGTATTCGCTTTTTCAAGCACGGTAATCCGTTTATTAAGCTCATCTAAACGACGCTCTTCATCCTTTTTTGCTTGCCATATTTCAAGTTGGCGATTTTCCACAAGTAAGCCCGCTTGATAATGACGTGCAAGCGCTAAGTTATCTAAAATAAGAGATATGGTCTTACTATTTATGTCCTTAAGAGCATTAATTTTATTTATCTGCTCTTGTACAACGTCCTCTGACTTCTCAACCGATGATTGCTGTAAATTTTTAATCCGGTTAGTAAGGTTTTGTTGCTGCTTACGCTGATTAATAAGAAAACTATTAAAACTATCAACTTTGGCACGAAGCAGCATTAACATTGCATTATTTTGGCTTTTTCGCTGATTTAACTGATGTTGATCAACAGGCTGTTGATCAAGTAAGCGCTGAATTTGATTGTTCGCAGACGTTAAATTATTTTTTTCTTGGCTAAGGTATTGAACAAATTTGGCCGCGCTATCACTGTCATCCAACTGGGCAGCACAGAGGCTGCCTCCGCAGACAAAAAATACACAACTAAAAAAAACCAACTGAAACACACTAACTATTGAACATCGCCGCACAAAAAAACCTCATACCTTTAAACTATCAACTACCCTTCATCGGGGCAAGGCGTATACCCAATTCACTGATCTGGGTTTGCCCAACAGCAGTAGGCGCGCTCGTTAACAAACAAGACGCTGATTGTGTTTTTGGAAATGCAATAACATCACGAATAGAACTGGAAGACGTCAAGAGCATTGCAAGTCGATCCATTCCCAGAGCTATACCACCATGGGGTGGACAACCAAACTCTAAGGCATCTAACAAAAAGCCAAATTTATCTTTTGCTTCTTCCTCACCAATACCAAGTAAATCAAACACGGTCTTTTGCATTTGAGGTTGATGAATACGAATTGAACCTCCACCAATTTCATAACCATTGATCACGATATCGTAGGCCTTTGCTAAGGTATCTGTAGGATTAGCACGCAATGATTCAGCTGATAGGTGTTGTGGGGCTGTAAATGGATGATGCATGGCTTGCAGCCTATTATCATCACTTTCAAACATCGGCCAATCAACAATCCATACTAACGCCCACTCTGATGTTAGCAACTTACAATCATGACCCAATTTGATACGCAAAGCGCCCATCGATTCATTCACAATTTTTTCTTTGTCCGCACCAAAGAAAATAACATCACCAGTTTGCGCATCCATGCGATCAAGAATTGCATTCACATGTTGCTCTGAAAGAAATTTTATAATCGGTGATTGCAAACCCTGCATACCCTGCTGCCTATCATTCACTTTGATGTAGGCCAAACCTTTGGCACCATAAATGCCTACAAACTCACCATAAGCATCCAATTCTTTCCGACTTAACGTTGTACATCCATTAGGAAGCTTGAGTGCTGCGACACGCCCTTTTGGATCATTTGCAGCTGAAGCAAACACATTGAAACTACAATCACGAACGATATCTGCAATATCCACTAACTCCAATGGATTACGTAAATCAGGTTTATCACTCCCAAAACGACACATGGCTTCTGCATAGCTCATGGTTGGCAATGTCTCTGGCAAGGTAACATTCAAAACCGTTTGGAAAACAGTTTTTAACAGGCCTTCTATCAACTTCATAATGACTGGCATATCAATAAATGCCATCTCGATATCAAGCTGAGTAAACTCAGGTTGACGATCTGCACGCAAATCCTCATCACGAAAACAGCGTACAATTTGATAGTATTTATCAAAACCAGACATCATTAATAATTGTTTAAATAACTGAGGTGATTGAGGTAACGCATAAAATTGGCCCGGATGAACACGCGATGGAACCAAATAATCACGAGCACCTTCAGGCGTTGCCTTTGTTAACATAGGGGTTTCAATATCAAGAAATCCTTGAGCATTAAGATAGCCGCGTATACATTGCACTAAATTATGGCGTAATTTTATATTGTGCTGCATATCAGTACGGCGTAAATCAATGTAACGATAGCGAAAACGTAAATCTTCATTAACGAGCTGATGCTCGTCAGGTAAAAATGGTGGCGTTTGCGCTTGATTTAAAATCTCGAGTTGCGTACCAACAATTTCAATACGCCCTGTTACCATTTTATCATTAATCATACCTGCGGGACGTGGCCGCACTTTGCCTGTTACTCGAACTACAAATTCATGACGAAGCTTTTCAGCAATAGAAAAAACATCGGTTAACTCAGGCTCATAAACCACCTGAACCAATCCTGAACTATCTCTAATATCAAGAAAAATTACACCACCATGATCACGACGATTATGCACCCAACCGCATATGGTTGTTGTAGCATCAATCATGGTCTCGTTAACATCAGAGCAATAGTTTGTTCGCATAAAATCCACCTTAATTTCGTATCGCGAATGCAGCAGGATCAATCGGCTGCATCATCCCTAAAGAAATAATAAATTTTAACGCATCATCAATTGTCATTGACAATTCAAGCACGTCAGATTTGGGAACCATCATCAAAAAGCCCGATGTGGGGTTTGGTGTAGTTGGTATAAAAATGGAAACCATTTCTGTACCAACATGACCATTAATAACCGAACTAGTAACACCTGTTTGAAATGCCATACTCCACATGCCTTTTCTTGGATACTCAACCAACAGTACTTTACGAAAAGCCTGACTGTTTGTGCCTAATATAGCTTGTATAACCTGTTTACTTGCATTGTAGATAGAACGAACCAATGGAATTTTATCTAAAATAGACTCACTCCACGTCACCACGCGCTGCCCCAAGAAATTGGTTGCAATAAGGCCCGTGAAGAAGAGTAACAATAAAGAGATAACCACACCCAAACCTGGCAGTCTAAATCCCAATAGTTGCTCTGGTTGATAAGATTTTGGTAAAAGTGATATGGTTTGGTCGAGCAAATCAACAATAAAACTAAGAATGCCAAACGTTGCTAAAATGGGCAGCCAAACGACCAAACCCGCTAATAAATATCTACGAATGGATACGCTTTTCAATCAGTTTCACCTTTAGACGTCGAGCTAGACGTTGTAGATTTTTCATTTGTAGTGTTTGCTGTGGTTTTTGAATCTGATGGCACTGACGTCGTTGCTGATGTTGACTCTGATTTTCCTTTGTTTTTAAAATCAGTCGCATACCATCCAGTACCTTTTAATTGAAATCCTGCTGCTGAAACCAAACGCACTGCTGTATCTTTTGAACATTCAGGGCATTTTTTAATAGGTTCATCATTCAATTTTTGCAGTTCATCAAATTTGTGATGACAAGTAGTACACTGATATTCATAAATTGGCATCAAAAACACTCCACAAACCCAAAATGGCTAAAATAAAACCAACAGATCAAGCAGCGATTATAGCTAAGAATAGGCTCAACAACAACACAGAAGCAGAGCAAGAGTACCTAAATCAATGTTATGTCCACACCCGTTGTAAAGGCAGCGGAAACAGCGGGTTCTTCAGGACGGCACTCTGTAGTTTGGTTTTTAAAAAACACATGAGGATTCTTAGTTAAGCCTAACGTGCTTTTCGTAGCTATCAAAATCTGGGCCTTTTTTTGATCATCTAATTGCTCTGGAGAAAGATTAATTAAAAAATCCCGATCGGAGTCAGTTGTTATCAACTCACCTAAACGATCTTCTACTGCCTTAAAAATCTGCTCTCTTTGCGCAATATCCAGTTGTCGGGGTGAGAGACTAAATAAATGACACAGTTGCTTACTATTGTCTATCAACCTACCGAACTTACCCTCCAAAATACTCCAAATCTGTGCTTTTTGCTCAACATCACGTTGCTCTTGCGAAAACTCGAAAAATAACCAGCCTAGCTGATCAGAACCTAGCGCATTTAAAATACAAACTCTTTGTGCAATAGTAAGCTGTTCTATCGAAAGATTGAATAATGGTACAAGCGAATAAAATTCATCTCTTAATCGTCCTAGCTCTAACCCATTTATAATGGTTGTTCTTTGCGCACTATCAAGTTGTTCTAACGAAAGATAAAATAAGTCTGCAAGCTGATAACTATTTTTTATTAATTGCCCAAGTTTACCGTCCAACGCACTCCAAAGCTGTATTCTTTGTTTAGCATCAAATTGCTCTAGTGAAAGACTTAATAACGCTATAAGCTCATAGATGTCTTTAAATACACAAGCATCTTTTATTAACCTACCTAAACGACCTTTTAAAGCTAACGCTTTTAAAATATCTTTTCTTTTTATAACAGCGAGTTTATCGAGTGAAAGCCCCAATATACTCCTTAACTCGCGATCGTCATTTATTAACACACCCAAATGCGC